>NZ_CP017476.1:4747500-4944132 GCF_001761385.1 Hydrogenophaga crassostreae
ACCGAGCAAAGGCACGGTCATCACCAGCGGGATCACGACCTGCATCGTGGTCACGCCGAAGTTGCCCAGGCCTGCGTTCAGTCCCAGGCCGGTGCCTTGCAGACGCTTGGGGAAAAACGACGAGATGTTGGACATCGACGAGGCGAAGTTGCCACCGCCTACGCCACACCACAGGGCCATCAGCTGAAACGACCACAGCGGCCACCCGGGGTGCTGCAGCACGATGCCGGTGCCAATGGCTGGCGCCAGCAGCATGGCCGTGGTGAGAAAGATGGTGTTGCGCCCGCCCGAGAGGCGGATCAGGAACGAGGCAGGGATGCGCATCGTGGCACCCGCCAGGCCCGCGATCGCGGTCAGGGTGAACAGCTCGGCCTGGCTGAAGGGGTAGCCCAGGTTCATCATCTGCACGGTGATGATGCCCCACATGCCCCAGACGGCGAAGCCGCAGAGCAAGGCGGGAATCGAAATCCAGAGGTTGCGGTAGGCAATCTTCTTGCCGGTGCTTTCCCAGAACTGTTCGTCTTCGGGACGCCAGTCCTGGATGTCGGCACCGGTGTGGGTCTTGGTGTTCATGTTGTGTCCTGGCCTTGAGGCTCAGTTTTGGAGAGAAAGGGATTTGGACGAATCGCCCATGGGGCTGGCTTTGCGCACCTCGGTCCAGTACATCCAGATCAACGAGACCCAGACCACGCCGTACATCAGCATGAAAGCACTGGAGCGGATGCCGGTGAGGTCCATCAGCACGCCGAAAAGAATGGGCAGGATGAAGCCGCCCAGACCACCGGCCAGGCCAACGATGCCGCTGATGGCGCCGATGTTTTTCGGGTAGTCGTCGGCGATGTACTTGAAGACACTGGCCTTGCCGAAAGCGAAGGCGATGCCGAGCACGAACATCAGCACCGTGAACGTGTAAACATTCAGGCCGAGATGGAAAGTCGTGGGTCCATTGACCGTCATGATGGTGAAATCGGTCTGTGGGTAGGACAACAGGAAGAGCGCAATCCAGCTCACCCACATGACCCACCAGGTCACGCTGTGGGCTCCCCACTTGTCCGACATGGCGCCACCCACGGCGCGCAGCACACCCCCGGGCAAGGAAAACGCGGCGGCCAGCATCGCGGCCACGCGGATGTCGAGCCCGTACTCACCCACGTAGTACTGCACCATCCACAGCGAGAGGGCCACGTAACCACCGAACACGATGCTGTAGTACTGGCAGTACTTGAGCACGCGGGGGTCTTTCAAAGCCTTGAGCTGGTCGGTGAACTTGGTGTGGGAGGGCACCAGGTGGGCGGGATCCTGGTGGCTGAACATCCAGAAAACGATCACGGTGCCGAGCATGATGGCCGCGTAGACCTTGGGCACCATGGTCCAGCCGAAGGCCACCAGAATGGCCGGGGCCACGAATTTGTTGAGGGCTGCGCCCGCATTGCCGGCGCCAAAGATGCCCATGGCCAGGCCTTGGCGGTTCTTGGGAAACCAGCGGGCGACATAAGGCGTACCCACCGAGAACGATCCGCCCGCCAGGCCAAGCACCAGACCGATGGTCAGGAAGTGCCAGAACTGGGTCGCGTAAGCCATCAACCAGATCGCTGGAACCGTGGTGGCCAACAGGGCGGTCATCACCATACGGCCGCCGTATTTGTCGGTCCAGATACCCAGAGGCACGCGCACCAGCGAACCCGACAGCACCGGCATGGCCATCAGCAGGCCAAATTCGGTGGCGTTCAAACCCAGGGTTTTTTTCAGGGGAATGCCAACAACGGCAAACATCATCCACACCATGAAGCACACGGTGAAGGCCAGGGTGCTGACGATCAGCACCGACCAGGCATTTTTTTGGTTTCTCAGTTCAGAGGCCATGTTCTTTCTCCAGAAGACATGCAGCGACTGTCCTCTGTTCAAGTGGTCTTGAACATCCACCGAAGGGCGCAATTGGCCTGTCGAAAGAACTATGACCGGGACTCGGGTCATCGTTCTGTCGAACTATCCGGCCACCTATGGGCGACCGACTTGATCTAGATCAAGTCATGCCCTGTGAAGTGGCGTATACCGCCGCCTGCACCCGAGAGCTCAGCCCCAGTTTGCGCAAGATGTGCTGCACATGGATCTTCACCGTGGTCTCGGCGATGTTGAGCGCGCGGGCAATCAGCTTGTTGCTGTCGCCGTTCGCGATCAGCAGGAGAATTTCACGTTCGCGGGGCGAAAGCGAAGCCAGCATTGCGGTACAAGGCGCCGCCTCGGGTGCCATCGCCTGAGGGACCGACGCCGCCTGGGCCGGGCGGGTTCGAAAGACCGAAACCAGCTTGGTCATCATCTCGGGGCTGATGACGGATTCACCATCGAGCACCTTGATGATGGCGTCGCACAGCTGCTCCGACTCCACGGTTTTGAGCAGGTAGCCATCGGCTCCAGCCTGCAGGGCCCTGGAAAGGTCGTTTTCGTTCTCGCTCACGGTGAGCATCAGGATGCGCGCCTGCGCGGCCGCTTCCTTGAGCGAAGGAATGGCGTCCACCCCGTGCACGCCAGGCAAATGGTTGTCGAGCAGGATCAGGTCCGGCTGACACAACGCCAGGCGGCGCAGCGCTTCACCCACATCGCCCGCTTCGCCACACACTTCAAATCGTTCGTCCTGCTCCAGCAGCGCTCGCAAGCCGCGGCGAAACAGGTTGTGGTCATCCACCAGCAAGATCTGGATACGGGGCAGTGGCGCAGCGTCGTTCATGGGTGCAGAGCAAGGGTCGGGTTGGTGGCGTTGCCGGGCGCTTTCAGAGCGGCCACCGGGTGGGGGGGCAGCGTCAGGGTCAGGGTGGTGCCCTGGCCGGGCGCGGTGGTCAGGCCCACATGGGCACCAACGCGCTCAGCCCGCTCACGCATGATTTTGCGCCCAACATGGGTTTCGTCTATGACAGTGGTGGCGTCAAAGCCCTGGCCATCGTCGCGCAGTGTGAAACGCCAGGTTTCTCCTTTGTTCACGGTCAGCACCACCCGTGTGGCTTGAGCGTGTTTGCGCACGTTGGACAGCGCCTCCTGCAGCACATGCAACACCTGCACCTGCACATCTGCCGGCAAGGGCAAACCCTCTCCCAACACGTCAAGTCGGGTGGCCAAACCGGTCTGGTGCTTGAATTTCTGCAGGGTTTCGCTCAGCGCAGCTTCGATGTCTTCGGCGTTGGTTCGGGTGCGAAAGTGCACCAGCAACTCGCGCACGTCACCGATGCTCTCGCGCAGGCCTTCGTCCAGCTCATCCAGTGTGGTCATCACCTTGTCCTGCTGACCCTTGCTCACCGCGCTGCGCAGCAACTGCGCCTGGATCTTCAGGAAAGCGAGGGACTGGGCAATCGAATCGTGCAGTTCGCGCGCGAGCAGCGAGCGCTCTTCACCCACCGCCGCCTCGCGCTCCAGCGCAGCCGCGCGCAGCCCCTCCAGAGAGCTCGCCAGATGGCTGGCCAGGGCGTCAAGCAGCTCCACCTCATCGGCGTTGAGCAAAACCTCGCTGCGAAAGAACAGGTCGACCTCTCCGATCAGGCGGTCCTGCAGTCGAACCGGAACGCTCACCAGGCTTTCGTAGCCAGCTCTGGCGCACCGCTGCATGGGGGCGGCCTCCACGTTCATGATGGGGATCACCCGCGTGCGCGCGTCGGCCTTCAGGTTGCCGCAGGCGCAAGCCCCCGCGATCAGGCTGCGCTCGTCATCCTGCATTTCGGTCGGGAAACAATCGGTGGCGAGCATCAGGTAGCGCTGGTTCGCATCGTCCGACCAGCGCACCGCCACCGCGTCGGCCTTCATCACCACCCGCACCCGGCTTGAGAAGCCTTTGGACAATTCTTCGATGGACGTGGCCCTGGCCAGAAAAGCGCTCACTTCGTACAGCGCTTCCAGCCGGGAACGCTGAGCCTCGATGCGCTGGGTCTTGCTGTGCACCTTGGCTTCCAGCCCGGTGTAGAGGGATTGCAAGGTTGAGGCCATTCGGTTGAAGCCGGCGGCCACCTGCCCGAATTCGTCGTGCGAGTCCACCTCCACCCGCGTGCCAAAGTCAGCCGCTTCAATGCGCTCCAGACCCCGTTTGAGTTGCCCCAGCGGGTTGATCACATACATGTAGCCGGTGTAGAGCATGACCACGGCGCCCAGAATGGCCAGCGCCATCATCACCATTTGAAACAGGTTCAGGATGGCCGTGTAACCCGAGAGCTGCTGTTCAATGGTCAGGACGAAGCGGTTGGTGGCGGCCACAAACTCACCTGCCACGCGTTGTGTTTCCACCGGGTCCAGCCGCCCCCGCTGCAGCCAGTCGCCGCGCTCGGCGCGCCAGAGGTTTTCGATCACGGTGAATTCCCGCCGCGAATTCACATCCCAGGGTACAAACAGGGGCCGCGCAGGATCGCCCTTGCGCAGCACCGCCAGGCTCTGGTCAAACTCGGTCACCAGGGCGGTGATCTGATCCGGCGGCGACAAGGCCTGCACCGCACTGGCCAGTCGCCAGGTTTGCATGCGCATGCGCCCAGCCTCATTGACCGCCGCGGCACCGCCTTCCAGCTGCCAGGTGACCCACAGCGTGAGCCCGATGGACGCCAGGGCGAGCAGCAGCAAAGCCGCGCCGATGCGCATGAGTTTGGTGGAAAGGGAGGCGGTCGCCAACATGGCGATAGG
Source organism: Hydrogenophaga crassostreae (assembly GCF_001761385.1). Classification (GTDB taxonomy): domain Bacteria; phylum Pseudomonadota; class Gammaproteobacteria; order Burkholderiales; family Burkholderiaceae_C; genus Hydrogenophaga; species Hydrogenophaga crassostreae. The sequence goes on from NZ_CP017476.1 coordinate 4,752,151, forward strand.
GTAGTGGTTTTTTGCCCCCCCGGACATCGTGCCGTCCGGACGCGAAAATGGTCGGTGATTTTCAAGGGCTTTTAGATTCATTTAATATGAACCTTCAAAGCCCGATCAAGTCCTGTGCATGTCCCACGTCGTCAACGAATCCTGCATTCGCTGCAAGTACACCGATTGCGTGGACGTCTGCCCCACCGATGCCGTCCGCGCCGGGGGCAACCTGCTGGTGATTTCGCCCGACGATTGCATTGATTGCGCAGTGTGCATTCCCGAATGCCCTGTCGTGGCCATTTTTCATGAAGACGATTTGCCCAACGATCAGCGCAAGTACATTTCCATCAATGCCGATCACAGCGCACACTGGCCCATGATCAGCCGCCGCCAACCCGCGCCCGACGATGCCGACGCCTGGAGCCAGGTCGCCGACAAGGCCCACCTGCCCGACCCGCGAGCGGCTCGGCGCGAAGGGCGTGCCGCCCGATGCCGGTCCACTTGAACTGCCACAACCCACCCAACCTGCCTCCCCCTGAAGCCTTATGTCGAACACCCCCGATCCTGTCGAACAGCCGGTCTTTCTCACGCTGTACCAGAAGCAGGAAAAAATCTACCCACGGGCCGTCACAGGCCTGTTCGCCCGTTGGCGCTGGGTCATGGTCTGGCTCACACAGATGGTGTTTTACGGCCTGCCCTGGCTGACCTGGAACGGTCGGCAAGCACTGCTGTTCAACCTGGATACGCGCCAGTTCTACATCTTCGGCCTCGTGCTGCAACCGCAAGACTTCATCTATCTCGCGGCGCTTCTGGTGCTGTCGGCCCTGGCGCTGTTCTTTTTCACCGCCGTGGCCGGGCGGCTGTGGTGTGGCTACACCTGCCCACAAACGGTTTACACCGAGATTTTCCTGTGGGTCGAGCGCCGCCTTGAAGGCGACCGCAGTGCGCGCATCCGCCTCGATGCCCGGCCCTGGGGTATCAACAAGTTCCTGCGCAAAGGCGGGAAGCAAGCCGCCTGGCTGGCCATCGGGCTTTTCACCGGCTTCACTTTTGTCGGCTATTTCGTGCCCATTCAATCCCTGGCCACACAGGTGCTGGCACTGAAAGTCGAACCCTCGGCCACCTTCTGGATCTTTTTCTACGGTTTCGCCACCTATGGCAACGCAGGCTTTCTGCGCGAACAGGTGTGCAAATACATGTGCCCCTACGCGCGGTTCCAGAGTGCTTTGATCGACATGGACTCGCTGGTCATCGCCTACGACGCCAAGCGCGGCGAAGGGCGGGGCGCGCGCTCACGCAAAGCCGATCCGAAGGCGCTGGGCCTGGGCGACTGCATCGACTGCACACTCTGCGTGCAGGTCTGCCCGACCGGCATCGACATCCGCGACGGCCTGCAAAACGAATGCATCGCCTGCGCGGCCTGCATCGACGTGTGTGACGACGTGATGGACAAGATGGGCTACGAACCCGGACTGATCCGTTATTCGTCGGGCAATGCGATGGAGAAGGGCTGGTCGGCGGTGCAAATGGTGAAGCGGGTGTGGCGCCCCCGCGTGCTGATCTATGGTGCGTTGCTGCTGGTACTGGGCGGCGGCTTCATATGGAGCCTGTCCCATCGGGCCGATTTTCGGGCCGACCTCAGTCGCGATCGGGGCTCACTGGCACGCATGACCGGGCCGGGCAACATCGAAAACACCTATACCCTGCACATCACCAACAGCGATGAGCAAGCCCACCGCTACACAATCACCGTTGAAGGCCTTGATGGCCTGCGACTGGACACACCCGCAGAGCTGACCGTGGCCGCGACCAGCGACGGCAAGATACCGGTACGCCTGGTGTTGCCCGCCATGCAGGCCCAGCCGCTACAGGGGCAAACCTTGCCCATCCAGCTGGTCGTGTCACCGGAAGGTGCGCCGAACACCACAGGCAAGTCGCTGAATTCCACCTTCCTGATCCCCCGCTGAGGGCACTCCCTTCAACGCGCTGCAGCAGGCATGCCGGGAATCAGGGCGATACGGCGCGCGCCCCTGGCGCTCGATGGCGTGGGCATGGGCTGAACCAGATCGGCCAGCGTCACCCCGTCCAGCACCGTGAGATAGGCATCCATGGCCTGCTTGAAAGCGCCCTTCAGTCGGCAATGGCCGTTGAGCAAACAGGTGTTGTGCTCGTTGTCGAAACATTCCACCAACGTGAAGTCGGTTTCGGTCTGGCGGATCACGGTGCCCAGGACGATGTCTTTGGCTGGCTTGAGCAAGCGCAAACCACCGCCGCGCCCGCGCGTGGTCTCCAGCAGACCCAGGCCTGAAAGTGTCATCACTATTTTGGTGAGGTGGCTGCGGGAGATGCCATGGGCCTCGGCGATTTCACTGATGGTGGCCGGTTGCTCGCGCTCTGCGCAGGCCGCGCAGAACATCAGCACGCGCAGGCTGTAGTCGCTCCAGTTCGTCAATCGCATGCCGGTCTTTCAGGTTGGGCGGGCCTCGTTCTTTTGAATGCCCCGCCTAGTTCCAAGGAAATATACCCTTCGCCTGCATTTTATCTTTTAATACATTCATTCCATATGCATCTTTAAAGGATTCCCATGAGCCACACCGCCACGCTGCCCAACCCTGCGATCACCGAGCGCGCCCAGCAGGCCATTGGCCAGATCGCCGTGGAGCTGCCCGGCGCCACCGCCATCTTCCGCCGCCTTAAGCTCGATTTCTGCTGTGGAGGCCAGATACCGCTGAGCCAGGCTTGCGAACAAAAGCAACTGGACACCGCGGCCGTTCTGGCAGAACTGGCCCGCCTGGACCGTCCCGCCACCCAGGAAGCGCCGCAGTCACCCAGCGCCATGATCGACCACATCCTGGAGCGTTTCCACGCCGTGCACCGCGAACAGCTGCCCGAGCTGATCCGCATGGCGCGCCGGGTTGAAGCGGTGCACCGCGACAACCCCAACGTGCCCCACGGTCTGGCTGCCCATCTCGAAGCCATGGAAGCCGAGTTGCTGGACCACATGGACAAAGAAGAATCGGTGCTGTTTCCCGCGTTGCGCGAGGGCGTTCGCAGTGGCGTCGGCGTGCCGATCCAGGTCATGCGCGATGAACACACCGGCCATGGCGAACAACTCGATCGCCTCATGGCCCTGACCAACGATGCCAACCCTCCCCCCGGTGCCTGCAACACCTGGCGCGCGCTGTACGCCGGCATCGCCCAGCTCTCCGACGACCTGATCCAGCACATCCACACGGAAAACAACCTGTTGTTCCCCCAGTTCGAAGTACAAAAAGGCTGCGGATCGGGCTGTGGCTGCGCATGAGAAACAAGGCCCGAGGCTCATCGGATTGAGCCAGATCAAGCCATGGGCGGGTTGACATGGGTCAACCTCCGCCCGGCGCGCCGCTGGTAACTTCCCGCCGGTCTGGCGCCGCCAGGTCACACCTTCCCCGACGCACGCAAGCTCCATGGCCTCCGACCGCACCCCACCTTCCACCCTTGATCTCGTCTGCCCGGCCGGCAGCCTGCCTGCGCTCAAAGCCGCGGTGGACAACGGCGCCAACTGCGTCTACCTCGGCTTGCGCGATGCCACCAACGCACGCAACTTCGCAGGCCTGAACTTTGATGATGCGGCGATCGCCAGTGGTGTGGCTTACGCCCACGCCCGCGGCTGCCAGGTCTACATGGCGTTGAACACGTACCCGCAGGCAGCCCAGCCCGAGCGCTGGCAGCATGCGGTGGACAAAGCTGCCCACATGGGCGTGGACGCCATCATCCTGGCCGACCCCGGCCTGATGGCCTATGCGTGCAAGCGCCATCCGCAGCTGCGCCTGCACCTCTCGGTGCAGGGCTCGGCCACCAACTTCGACGCGATCAACCTGTACCACCAGCAATTCGGCATTTCGCGCGCCGTGCTGCCGCGCGTGCTCTCGCTCGACCAGGTGCGCCAGGTGATCCAGAAGACGCCGGTCGAAATCGAGGTGTTCGGCTTCGGCAGCCTGTGTGTGATGGTCGAAGGCCGTTGTGCGCTCTCGTCCTACGTCACCGGCGAATCGCCCAACACCCACGGCGTGTGCTCACCGCCCAAGGCCGTGCGCTGGCAAGAAACCCCAAAAGGACTGGAGTCACGGCTCAACGGCGTCTTGATCGACCGCTACGCCGCGGGCGAAAGCGCCGGTTACCCCACGCTGTGCAAAGGCCGCTTCGATGTCGAAGACGCCCACAGCTACTACGCCATCGAAGAGCCCACCAGCCTCAACACCTTGTCGCTGCTGCCGCAGTTGCTGGCGTTCGGCGTGCGCGCCATCAAGATCGAAGGCCGCCAGCGCAGCCCGGCCTATGTGGCCCAGGTGACCCAGGTCTGGCGCGAAGCCATCGACCACTGCCTGGCCCAGCCGCAGCATTACGCCCCCAAGGGCGCCTGGACCTCGGCGCTCGACCAGGTGGCCGAAGGCCAGCAGCACACGCTGGGCGCTTACCACCGGCCGTGGAAATGAGCTCCCCCCTGCGCCGCTTCGCGGCTTCCCCCCGGAGGGGGGACCACACCAGCAGCCCGGCAAAGCCGGTTCTGCGGTGTGTGCTGGGTTGGGGCACGCGCTCCGGAAAGGCTTTTGAGCCCCCCCTGCGCCGCTTCGCGGCTTCCCCCCGGAGGGGGGATGCACCCTGTGGCCTGGCAAAGCCAGTTCCACGGGTGCCCTGGGTTCGGACACGCGCTCCGGAAGTGCTTTTGAGATCCCCCCTGCGCCGCTTCGCGGCTTCCCCCCGGAGGGGGGACGCACCCTGTGGCCTGGCAAAGCCAGTTCCACGGGTGCCCTGGGTTCGGACACGCGCTCCGGAAAGGCTTTTGAGCCCCCCCTGCGCCGCTTCGCGGCTTCCCCCCGGAGTGGGGACCACACCAGCAGCCCGGCAAAGCCGGTTCTGCGGTGTGTGCTGGGTTGGGGCACGCGCTCCGGCGGCTCGTGGGCGCCCCTCCTGCGCCGCTTCGCGACTTCCCCCCAGGGGGACCACACCTGTGGCCCGGCAAAGCCGGTTCCATGGCGTGTGCTGGGTTGGGGCGCGTGCTCCGGATCGCAATTTGGCATTCGAGCCATTTGATGGATGACTGACATGAAACTCTCTCTCGGCCCCCTGCAGTACTACTGGCCGCGTCTGACGACCTTCGATTTTTACGAGGCCATGGCGGCCACGCCGGTGGACATCGTCTACCTCGGTGAGGTGACCTGTTCGCGCCGGCACGAACTGCGCCTGGCCGACTGGCTCGACATTGCCACGCTGTTGCGCGATGCCGGCAAGGAGGTGGTGCTGTCCACCATGGTGCTGCTGGAATCGGGCGCCGACGTGGGTGCCATGCACAAGATCACGGCCCAGACCGACCTCGGCGTTGAAGCCAACGACATGGGGGCGGTGCAGAGTTTGCACAACCACTCGCGCAGCTTTGTCGCCGGGCCACACCTCAACCTCTACAACCAGCCGACGCTGCTTTGGATGCACGGCATGGGCGCGACCCGCTGGGTGGCACCGCTGGAGATGCCCAGGTCGGACCTGGCGCTGATGCAGGCAACGCGGCCGGACGGACTGCAGACCGAGGTGTTCGCCCATGGCCGGCTGCCCTTGGCTTTTTCAGCCCGTTGCTTCACCGCGCGCCACTGCAATCTGCCCAAGGACGATTGCCAGTTCCGCTGCATCGAACACCCCGACGGGCTGATGCTCAAGACCCGGGAAGATGCCGAGTTTCTGGTGCTCAACGGGATCCAGACCCAGTCGGCCAAGGTGCACAGCCTGATCGACGCCTGGAGCGACATGGCGGCGCTGGGGGTGGACGTGGCGCGCATCAGCCCGCAATCGCAACACACCACCGAAGTGATCGGCCTCTTTGATGCCGTGCGGCGGCAGACACTGAGCGGCGCGCAGGCGCGCGAGGCGCTGCTGCCCTTGTTGCCGGCCGAAGACTGCAACGGCTACTGGCACGGTCAACCCGGGCTGGACCGCGTGGCGCCAAGCGCTGCACCAGCTCCTGCGCCGGCAACCGTCTGACCGAGGAGCCCCTCACCATGCTGGTCGGCGAACGTTTCAACAGCATCAGCCACGGCGTGGGCGCGGTGCTGGCGCTGATCGGCGCCACGGTGCTCATCACCCTGGCTGCGCTGCTGGCAGACCCCTGGAAGATCGTTGGCTTCAGCGTCTATGGCGTGGCCTTGGTGCTGCTCTACCTCGCTTCCACGCTCTACCACGCGCTGCGCGGGCGGGCCAAGGCGGTGTTCCAGAAAATCGACCACTGCAGCATCTACCTGCTGATCGCCGGCAGCTACACGCCCTTTGCACTGATCTCCCTGCGCGGGCCCTGGGGGTGGACACTGCTCGGTATTGTCTGGAGCCTGGCCCTGCTCGGCATGGCGCAGGAAATCTGGCTGGCCCGCGGCGCGCGGGTGTGGTCGATGGTGATTTACCTGCTGATGGGGTGGCTGGCCATGGTGGCGGTGGTGCCGCTGTGGCAGGCGCTCACGCCCGCCGGATTCGCCTGGCTGGCCGCCGGCGGCGCCTGCTACACGCTGGGCATCGCCTTCTACGCCACCGACCACAAGCTGCGCCACGGCCACGGCGTGTGGCACCTGTTTGTGCTGGGCGGCAGCACCTGCCATTTTTTGACCCTGCTGCTGTACGTGGCCTGAACCCTTCACGCCGACCTGGACCCCCACATGACGCCTCACACCGCACACCCCACCGTGCCCGCCCCCCTTGGCGCCGCACTCGCCCGCCTGCCCGCCTACCCGGGCTCCATGCTGCTGGTGACCGCCTTGAACCTGGTGCTGGCCCGCCAGTTGCCCGGCGATGTCACCCAGCTTTTGCAAGGCAAGCGCTTTCGCATCGAGGTGCGCGACGCCCGTCTGAACTTCGATTTTGTCTGGCGCGCCGGCATGTTCCGCCCGGTGTCGCCCGGCACCGGGCCCGACCTCACGCTGAGCGCCAATGCCCACGACTTTGTGCGGCTGGCCCGACGCCTGGACGACCCCGACACCCTGTTCTTCAACCGCCGCCTGTCCATGCAGGGCGACACCGAGCTGGGTCTGGTGGTGAAAAACGCACTCGACGCCATGGAGCTCCCCGTGCTCGATCTGGCGGCCTGGAAACCCTCGGCCGTGCTGGCGCGCTTCAAAGGCCCACGGCACCGCAGCAAGGCTCCTCTTCATGAAAACCACTGACACCTCCCCGCTGGTCTACGCCTGTTCGGGCTGTTCCAGCGCCGCCCAGCTCGCCAACCACGTGGCCCTGCAACTGGACCGGCGCGGCCTGGCCGAAATGTCGTGCATCGCTGGCGTAGGCGGCGACGTACCCCGCCTCGTGAAGATCGCAAAATCCGGCCGCCCCATCGTCGCGCTCGACGGTTGCCCGCTGGCCTGTGTGAAAAGCTGCCTGGCCCGCCACGGCCTCCAGCCCGACCGCTACCACCAGTTGCACACCCACGGCGTGCGCAAGCGCCAGCATGAAGACTTCGACCCCGTGCAGGCTGCGGCCGTGCTGGAACAGGTGAGCACCGACCTGCGCGAGCATCCCCTGCGCAGCACCACCCCCACACCCCGACAGCCGCCCGTCCATGCGTGAACCCGGCGTCCCCATCGACCGGGTGGCGGCGGATCGCCGGGTGCTGGTCGCCATCACCGGCGCCAGCGGCGCGGTGTACGGCCTGCGCCTGCTGCAAGCCCTGGGCAGCGCGCCCGGTATCGAAACCCACCTCGTGGTGTCGGATGCGGGCTGGCTCACGCTGCGCCACGAACTCGGTATCGGCCCTGAGGCCCTGAACCCCTTGGTGCACACGCTGCACGACGCCGCCCACATCGGCGCGGGCCCGGCCAGTGGCTCGTTTCGCTGCCAGGCCATGGTGGTGGCGCCCTGTTCCATGCGCACACTCGCGGCCATCGCCCATGGCCTGTCCGACAACCTCATCACCCGCGCCGCCGACGTGATGCTGAAAGAACGGCGCCGCCTCGTGCTCATGGCCCGCGAAACACCGCTGCACCTGGGTCACCTGCGCAACATGGTCAGCGTGACCGAGATGGGCGCCATCGTCTGCCCGCCCATACCGGCTTTCTACCTGAAGCCTGAAACCGTGGACGACATCGTCAACGCCAGCGTGGCGCGCGTGCTCGACCTGCTCGATGTGCCACACACCTTGAGCAGCCGCTGGGCGGGTTTGCACCCGGCCGCCGAAACGGTCTGAGCCCCATGATTTACAAAGACCTGCGCGACTTCATGGCGTTGCTGGAAAGCACCGGCGATCTGAAGCGCGTGCGCGAACCGGTGTCGCCGCACCTGGAAATGACAGCGCTGTGCGACCGCGTGCTGCGCGCCGAAGGCCCGGCCCTGCTGTTTGAAAACGTGCCCGGCCACAGGTTGCCCGTGCTGGGCAACCTGTTCGGTACCACCGGCCGGGTGGCGCGCGCCATGGGCGTGGACAAGCTGGCCGACCTGCGCCGTTTTGGCGAGGTGCTGGCCGCGCTCAAGGAGCCCGAAGCGCCCAGGGGCCTGAAAGACATGGTGGGCCTGAGCGGCCTGCTGAAAACGCTGTGGCACATGACGCCCAGAGAGCGCGCCAGTGCACCCTGCCAGGACGTGGTCTGGGAAAGCGCCGATGTGGATCTGGCGCGCCTGCCGATCCAGCATTGCTGGCCCGACGATGTGGCGCCACTCATCACCTGGGGCCTGGTGATCACGCAAGGTCCGCACAAGACGCGACAAAACCTCGGCATCTACCGCCAGCAAGTGCTCTCGCGCAACCAGCTCATCGTGCGCTGGCTGGCGCACCGCGGCGGCGCACTCGATTTCCGCGATCACTGCAAGCTGCACCCCGGCCAGCCCTACCCGGTGGCCGTTGCCCTGGGCGCCGACCCGGCCACCATCCTCGGTGCGGTGACCCCAGTGCCCGACAGCCTGAGCGAATACCAGTTCGCCGGCCTGCTGCGCGGCGCTCGCACCGAGGTCACCCCCGCCATCGGCGTGCCGCTCAAGGTGCCGGCCAGCGCCGAGATCGTGCTCGAAGGCCACATCCACCCCGACGCCCACCACGCCACTGGCTGGGCCCACGCCATGGAAGGCCCCTACGGCGACCACACCGGGTACTACAACGAACGCGCCGAATTTCCGGTGTTCACGGTGGAGCGCATCACGATGCGCCGCGACGCCATTTACCACTCCACCTACACCGGCAAACCGCCCGACGAACCCGCCGTGCTCGGGCTGGCGATGAACGAGCTGTTCATCCCGCTGCTGCAGCGCCAGTTCCCCGAAATCACCGATTTTCATTTGCCACCCGAAGCCTGCAGCTACCGCATGGCCGTGGTGCAGATACGCAAGGCCTACCCCGGCCATGCCCGGCGCGTGATGATGGGCGTGTGGAGCCACCTGCGCCAGTTCATGTACACCAAATTCGTGTTGGTGGTCGATGAAGACGTGGACGTGCGCGACTGGAAAGAAGTGATCTGGGCCATGACCACCCGCATGGACCCGGTGCGCGACTGCATGATGATCGAGAACACCCCCATCGACTACCTCGATTTCGCCTCACCGGTGAGCGGCCTGGGCAGCAAGATGGGCATGGACGCGACCAACAAATGGCCGGGGGAGACCCAGCGTGAATGGGGCCGTGTGATGCGCATGACACCGGTGGTGAGCCAGCGCATGGACCAGTTGGCTGAATCGTTGGGCTTGTAAACCCGCCCTTGATTCGCATATCAGTTCACCGGACCATTCAGCCCAGTTCTGCAGCGCCCTTGAGCGCCGCGATCAGCGGGCAACGCACCGTTCCCCGCGCGGCCCCACACCGTTGAATCAATTCGGCCAAAGCCGCCTCCATGCGTTGCAAATCGGCCAGGCGGCCTCGCACGTCGGCGAGCTTGGCCTCGGCCCGAGCCTGGGCCTGCGCACAGCTGGCGCCATCATCGAGCTGCAGCAATTCGGCCACCTCATCCAGGCTGAAACCAAGGCGTTGTGCCGACTTGATGAACTGCAAGCGGGAACCCTCGGCTTCGCCGTAGCGCCGAATGCCGCCGGTGGGCCGTTGGGGCTCTGGCATCAGCCCCTTTCGCTGATAAAACCGGATGGTCTCCACATTGACGCCGGCGGCCTGCGCCAGTCGGCCAATGGTCAGCTCGGCGCGTGGTGTGGCAAAGGGCTCACTCATGGTGCTTGACTCCGTACGTGGGTACGGGTTTAAGGTTAAGCCATGAACCCGCCAACTTCAACCCCAACGCCGCCCGCCAAGAGCGGCGGCCAAGCGCTGTTCGCCGGCGCACTGGCGGCGGTGTTCGCCTCCGCGTGCTGCCTGGGACCGCTGGTCCTGATACTGGCAGGCATCTCGGGCGCCTGGATTGCCCACCTGACAGCGCTGGAGCCTTACCAACCCATCTTTCTGGGCGCGGCCGTGGTCGCGCTCTGCTTTGCTGCCCGCCAGATCTGGCGCCCGGCAGCCGCCTGCGAGCCCGGCCAGGCCTGCGCAACGCCCATGGGCCAGCGCATCTACAAAACGTTGTTCGGCCTGGTTGTGTTGCTGCTCATCGCTGCCATGGGGTTCCCGCTGATCGCCCCCTGGTTTTACTGAGAAACCTTGGCGCCACACCGAAAAGGACTGCCCATGAAACGACTTGCCCTGATCTGGAGCGCACTGGTGCTGGCTGGCCCCGCCTGGACCGCCCCGCAAACCCTCACGCTGTCTGTCCCCGGCATGAGCTGCCCCACCTGCCCGATCACCGTCAAGAAAGCATTGATGCAAGTGCCGGGCGTCATCAAAGTGACGTCTGCCTTCGAACGGCGCGAGACCACCGTGGTATTCGACGACGCCAAAGTCGACCTCTCCACGCTGACACTCGCCACCCGAGAAGCTGGATTTCCCTCGGCGCCCCGGAGCGCCGACCGATGACATCCGCCGTTCTTGCGTCCACCCTGACCTGCCCCACCTGCGGCCATGCCAAATCGGAAGTGATGCCCTCAGACGCATGCCAATGGTTTTATGAATGCGAGGCCTGCCACGCGCTCTTGCACCCCAAGCCCGGCGATTGCTGCGTGTTTTGCTCCTACGGCACGGTGCCCTGTCCGCCGATACAACTCGAACCCCTTTCCGGCTGCTGCGCTGCCACACAAGAGCCCCCTGCAGAGAGGCATACCCCGGCGCGCAATTGACCCAGATCAACGTCCACCCAGTCTCTACCCTTGCTGTCTCCTGCGTTGCCCACCGGCGTTGAGTCCCTTGCCCAGAATGGCCGCATGGACTTCGACCACACCCCTCAGGCTCAGGCCTTGCAACACCGTTTGCTGGACTTCATGGCGCGCTACGTGCTGCCGCACAACGCGGCATGGCACCAGTCGGTGCAGCAAGGCATCTACCCGCCTCCATTTCTGGAAGACCTCAAGTCTCTGGCGCGTGAAGAGGGCCTGTGGAACCTGTTCCTGCCCGGCCTGCGCGATGACGAGCCTGGCACCCGGCTGAGCAATCTCGATTACGCGCCGCTGGCCGAAACCATGGGCCGCCTGCCCTGGGCATCCGAGGTGTTCAACTGCAGCGCGCCCGACACCGGCAACACGGAGCTGCTGCACCGCTTCGCCACACCAGCGCAGCGCACGTTGTGGCTGGAGCCCTTGCTGAACGGCGAGATCCGCTCGGCCTTCGCCATGTCCGAACCCGACGTGGCCTCGTCCGACCCGACCAACCTGCAGACCACCGTCAAACGGGATGACGGCGCTTTGGTGCTCAATGGCCGCAAGTGGTTCATCACCGGCGTGGCCCATCCGAACTGCAAGCTGCTGATCGTGATGGCACGCAACGCCACCGGGCACGACAACCCCCCCGACAAACACCACGACCACAGCATGTTGCTGCTGCCCCTGGACACCCCCGGCGTGGAGGTGGTGCGCAACATCCCGGTGGTGCACCACCACGCACCCGAGGGCCACTGCGAAATCGTGTTCCGAAACGTGCGCGTGCCGGTCGACCACCTGCTCGGCGGCTGGGGTGAAGGTTTTGCCATGGCACAAGCCCGACTGGGGCCGGGCCGTGTGCACCACTGCATGCGCACCATCGGCCAGTGCGAGCTGGCCTTGGAGCTGGCCAGCGAACGCGCCCTGGAGCGCGAAAGCTTTGGCCGGCATCTGTCGGACTACGCCAACGTACAGGAATGGATCGCCCTGTCGCGCATCGAGATCGATCAGGCGCGCCTGCTGGTGCTGCGCTGCGCCTGGTTGCTCGACCATCCCGAACGCACCGGCGTGGCTACCGTGCGTGCGCAGGTGGCCGCCATCAAGGTGGTGGCCGCCGGTCTGCAAACGCGGGTGATGGACCGAGCCATGCAGATCTTCGGCGCCATGGGCCTGTCGCCCGACACACCACTGGCCTACTTCTGGACCTGGGGCCGCGCCCTGCATCTGATGGACGGCCCCGACGAAGTCCATCTGCGCAGTGTGGCGCGGCATGAGTTGGCGCAAGCCAAGGAGCGCATGGGCGCATCGGCGGCCTACTTCACCACGCCGGAGCAACTGCGCACGCCACCCCACCTTTCGGCGTGACGCGTTCAGCGGCCAAACAACACGGTGCATCGTGACGGGCGCAGAAGGCGACGCGAAGCTACCCGATGTGAACGAACTCACCTACCATGTGCTGGCACCATGAACACCAACCTGCAACCCCGTCACGATGCGCCTTTGCCCAAAGGCATTCTGGTGGTCGATGACCACGAACTGCTGCGTCTGGGGCTTCGCACACTGGTGCAATCCCATGCACAGGGCAATGGACAGGCAGTGACCGTTTTTGAGGCCCACAGCCTGCAAGAAGCACTGGCCATGTTTGGCAAAAACGCGACCGCCATCCAGCTGGTGTTGCTTGATCTGCATTTGCCCGATGCCCACGGCCTGTCGGGCTTGCGTGCTTTCAAAAGCCAATACCCAGACGCCCATGTGATCGTGCTCTCGGGCTCCAGCGACCCCGGCCTTCAGCGCGACGCGCTGGCCATGGGCGCCCGCGCTTACCTCACCAAATCGGGCGACCTGGATCAGGTGGTGCACTACATCGCCAGCATGGATCTGCCCAGTCTGCACAAAGCGCCGAACCCCAGTCCCCAGGAGCAAGCCTTTCCCACCGCTTCGGCAACGGGTGGCGCTCCATTGGCGATGGGCCGCTCTGTCCGCACAACCACGGGCGAGTGGGTGCAGCTCACGGTGCGACAGGCTCAGGTGCTCGACTGGATCCTGATCGGGTGGTCCAACCGCCAGATTGCCGACCATGCCAAGCTCAGCGAAGGCACGGTGAAAAACCACGTCTCCACCCTGCTGCTGACGTTGGGCGCGCGCTCGCGGGCCCAGCTCATCAGCCAATTGCGTTGACCACACAAGTCGCTGCCACGGGCGTCGTCGATGCCGCCACCGCTCAGCGTGTGCTGCGCGAACAGGTGGCCTCGCTCTTTGCCACGGTCAAGAGCGCGACCATCGCCGACACCCTGCTGGCCTGGACGGTGGGCACCCTGTTCTACTGGCAGCTGCGCGACCCATTGGTGCTGTGGTGGGTAGGCCTGCACTTCCTTGAAGTGTTGCGCTACCCGAGCCAGGCGGCCTACCACCGCGATCCCGGGGCGGCCGATCGCAGTGCCTTCTGGGCGAACCGGCACTGGAAGGAGATGCTCTTCTACTCATGCGTCTGGGGCGCGCTGCCCTGGATGATGATGCCTGTCGACAACCTGTCCCTGACGTCGATGATCGTGCTCGTCATAGTCGGCCTGTGCAGCACGGGCCTGCCGGCGGTGGCCGCGCGCTGGCCCTCGGTACTCGCTTTCGTGCTGCCCATGAACATCGGATTGATCGGCGCGCTGCTCTGGCACGGCAGCAACACACACTATGTCTTGGCATTTTTTGTTGCGGTGTACTTGCTGGCCACTTTTCAAATCGGCCATGCGCTCAACAAGATGCTCACCGACTCGCTGCTCGCACGCTTCGAGAAAGAAGCGCTGGCCGAACAGATTGCCGAACAGATGGCGGTCACCCAGCGCCTGAGCGATGAAAAGACACGCTTCTTTGCGTCCGCCAGCCACGATCTTCGCCAACCCCTGCACGCCATTGCCCTGTTTGGCGCGGTGCTGGAACGGGAGCTGGAAGGCCACAGCGCAGGAGCGCATGCGAACCGGCTCATGCAGGCGGTGCATGTCATGGGCAACTCGCTCGACACCATGCTGGACATGTCGCGGCTCGATGCCGGTGTGGTGCGGCCCGAACTGAGCGCGATACCGCTGAAACCCATGCTGCAGGCGATCAACCATTTGTTTGCCTCGCGCGCAGAAGAAAAGGGCCTGCAACTGCGGATGCGCACCACCGAGCTGTGGGTACTGACCGACCCGGAACTGCTGCAACGCCTGCTCGCCAACCTGGTGGAGAACGCCATCAAATACACCGATCAAGGTGGGGTGCTGGTGCTGGCGCGGGCCAAACGGGATGCGGTCTGGATCGAGGTGATCGACACTGGTCGTGGCATCGCTGCCGACAACCAGGAAAAGATTTTTGAGGCGTTCTACCAGATCGACAACCCCGGGCGCGACCGCAACCAGGGTCTTGGCATGGGCCTCTCCATCGTGCGGCGACTGTCCCATTTGCTGCATCACCCGCTGCAGCTGACCTCGCGACCCGATGTGGGCACCCGGTTTCGGCTCACCTTGCCTCTCGCACAGCCTCAGGCACCCGTCACCGGCGCGAGCCATGCCGCAGGAGCCAGCCCCGGTTCGGCCTCGACCTTGTCGGGGGGACAACCCCGCGCGCCCGCCCAGCCGTCGCCAGCCATGGTCTTGCCATCGCCCATTCTTCTGCTGGACGATGAGGCCGACATCGGCGACGCCATGGCCGCCTTGCTGACCTCGCACGGCGTGCAGCTCACGGTGGTGACCCACGAAGCGGCCGCGCAAGAGGCGTTCACCCAGGCGACCCTGAATGCACAGCCCTACGCCGCCCTGATCTGCGACTACCGTCTGGCCGAAGGCGCCGATGGCCTGGAAGCCGCCCACCGCCTGAGGGCCCGGTTCAATCCCGATCTGCCCTTCCTGCTGGTCACCGGAGAAACCTCGCCACAACGGCTGCAGCGCGTGCGCGACAGCGGTGTGCCCGTTTTGTTCAAGCCCGTCGTCGCACAGGCCTTGCTTCAAACCCTGGCAAAGATGGTCACCAAACCCTGATCCCGATCGACCCTGGCAATCAGGGCATGACTTTCGGCACTGGTGGGCGCGCCAGTTCCGTCCTATCCTGATTCAGCTGTCACACATCAGGATTCAAAGAATGAGCGCCATGCCAAGTCGCAAAGAATGTCCGAGTCTGTTAGCGCATCGGGACCCCCTTCAACTCCGGGCGAGCACGCCACCGTCGGCACGGCGCACGGTGATGTCATCGACCCTCCTGGCACTCTTGTTCGTGACAGGCGCTGCGCAGGCCAAAGACCCCGGCACGCCCACCGCCGAACACCTGGGTCTGACGCCGGCCTACCTGCAAGGGGACTGGTGCCAGACCTACATCCAGTTTCCCAAGGAGCGATCCGAAGAAAACACCCCCTACCGCTGGGACCCCGACGGCACTTACGCCACCAGAGGTTCAGAACATGGGGACATGAAAGCGGGCTACTTCTACCTCTACAAACCCGAGGGGAAAATCAAGCTGGCCACCATCGCCGGGTTCTTCAAGGTGAAATCGGTGAAACCCGATGCCTTTGTTTTGCAGGTCTTTGGCGACATGCACTTTCAGAGGGGCCCATGCAAATGACCCATCACCTGAGCCGGTCTGCGTCTGCTGCAACCCCTGCATCCGCTCGCCCTCCGCGCTGGGCCAGGCAACTCGGTGCGCTGACCATGATCCTGTGTTCGCCCATGCTGGCACATGCACTCACGCCAGCGGAAAGGCTTCAGCAGATCAAGGCGCGCGCAGCAGGGCCGCAAGGGCCTTGCCCGTTTTTTGATGTGGCCGTGGTGCACAAGATTTTTCCGAGCAGCTCCAACGAATCGGTGTTCAAGCGGCGGGAGAAGCCCTATCCGTCTTGCACCTACATCTGGACCGCGAAGCACATGAACGCCGTCAAGATGGCTGGAATGGTGGCGAAGGTGCCTTCTGAAGGGCGGCTGACGCTCACCAAGGCGCCCACCCGCGTTGAAGCCAAAGATTGGGAGCGGGTCTTGATGAGCTACAAGAATCAACCGCTGATCCAGGTGCCCGAACTGGGCCAGTACGCCGTCTGGTCGGCCCAGCGCCGCCAGCTGTCGTGGATCGCCAAGGGCCACGTTTTTCATGTGGCGGTTGAAGACGATGACCAACCCGGTGCCCAGCAGGCCAACGCCATGGCGGTGGCCGCCGAACTGGTTCGAACGCACTGACCTGGCGGGTCGCCGCTGAGCCCCCTCAGCTTGGCCCCATCACTCTTCGCAAGCCATTCCTTCACCCTTGTTCGTGCACACCGACTGGCGCACCTGCAGCGTCAGTCCGGTCACCGTGTTGGCCTGGGCGTTGACCTCAACGCCGCGGTAGCCCTCGCCCGACGAGACGCGGTCCACCCAGAGGGTGAAGTCATGCGGGTCGGAAGGGTCGTCCACTTCCCCGGCGACGCAGCGGGTCAAGCCGGTACGCAGGTCTTTGCCGAGTCTGGATACCCCTGGAAACTGGCAGCTGTAGGCGGTTTGCCGAAGCCGCATTGTTGGCTCGTCCATGCCCACGTCCACCACGCTGCACGACGTTGCGCCAGTCAGGATTTTCTTGGCGAGATAGGTCTTGCCGCCTGCGGGCAATGGTTTGGCTTGTGGGTTCAATGCCCCCTTGTGCACAGCGAAACCGCGCCCGGCATCGGCCACCGCCGCCTTCAGCTCCGCGCAGACAAACGCATCGCGTGCCTCGGCCGCTGCTGGCAAGGCCAGACACGCGATCAACACCGTGCCCACAACCAACGGCGGCCAGCGGGGATCTTCCAGGCCCCTGTTCCGTTTGCCCAAAAACACTGTGTGACCGGCCATGCACCACCTCCCCATTGAAGCCATCAAGAAGTCCCAAGGCTAGTGGTTTGGCGCTCGCCCAACCAGTGCCTAAAGTCATGCCTGGTTGGGTTTGCCGCACCCCGCAGGGTGTTTCACTGGCTCAGGGCAAGGCTGTCTGGCGCCGTTCTGCGTTCCATTCAGCCAAGGCCGCAAATCCCCGACCCTTCACCGCGTCACTTCAACAGCGTTTTGAATGCGCCGCTGGCCAACAACGCTTCGAGCTCCTGCGCGCCGCCCACCAGCGTGCCTTTCACGAACACCATCGGGAACGTGGCCCAGCCGGTCCACATCTTCAAAGCGTTGCGCCGGCGCCAGGTATTGAAGTAGTTGCCATACTCCAGATACGCGTGGGCCTGCCCGGCGGCGTCCAGCGCCTTGCGGGCCTTCTTGCACATGGGGTTCATGCCCATGCCCACCACGACCACGGCGTTGCGCTCGACAGCGGCGCTCACTTCGGCCACGATGTCGTGGTGTTGCTGAGCCACCTTGTCGCGAATCGCGGCGTGGATGTGGGTTTCTTCAAGAATGGCACGGGGCATGGTCTGGCTTCAAAAATGGAAAATCAGGTAGGCGCCGTCAGGCCCATGGCCTGTGCAGCGATGTCCAGCGAACGCAGTCTCAGCGCCGAATCAAACACATCGCTGACGAGCATGAACTCGTCGGCGTTGGTGGCGTCGGCCAGTTGCTGGAACCCGGCTTGCGCCGTCTCGACACCGCCGACCACGGCGCAGGCCAGAAAGTCGGCAATGGCGGCTTTGGCCTGGGGGTCGATGCGCTCCATGAAGCCCTCGACCGGCGCCGGCAACTGTCCGCGCTTGCCGGTCAGGATGCCGAGCACACGCTGGTAGGTGCTGCTGGCGAGGTACTGCGCTTCGGCGTCGGTGGGCGCGCCAATGAACGGCACGCCAACGATCACATAGGGTTTGTCCAGCTGCGCCGACGGCTTGAAATTGTGGCGGTACATGTCGATCGCCTGCAGCAGAAAACGCGGTGCGAAGTGCGACGCGAAGGCATAGGGCAGGCCCCGCTCGGCCGCCAGCTGCGCGGAAAACAGGCTGGATCCCAGCAGCCAGATTGGCACGTTGGTACCCGCGCCGGGCATGGCAACCAGCTTCTGCCCCGGCTGTTCGGGCGCCAGCAAGCGCTGCAGCTCGGCCACATCGCGCGGAAAATCGTCTTCAGATTCATGCCGGTCGCGGCGCAGGGCCCGCATGGTCATGGGGTCGGTGCCTGGCGCCCGGCCCAGGCCCAGGTCAATGCGCCCGGGGTACAGCTCGGCCAGCGTGCCAAAGGCCTCGGCCACCACCAGAGGCGCATGGTTGGGCAGCATCACCCCGCCCGAGCCCACCCGCAAAGTGGATGTAGCCCCAGCGATATGACCCACCAAAACCGCCGTGGCTGAGCTGGCGATGCCGCTCATGTTGTGGTGCTCGGCCAGCCAGTAGCGCTGGAAACCGAGACGTTCGGCGTGTTGGGCGGTCTGGCGGGCGATGCTCAGCGCGTCGGCCACCGTGCCACCTTCGCGCACGGCAACCAGGTCGAGCAGGGAGAGGCGAATGTCTTTCAGGGATTTCATTTGACTATTGTCAGACTTTCCGCGCCGCTTTGCTGTCAGCATAGAGATGAGCCCCACAGCCTGCACGCCCTGTCATGCAGGCGCTGGCAGCCCCGCGCCATCCGGCGTAGGCTTCCCGCATTCCTTCCTCCCACCCCCACACACACCACCCATGACCACTTTGTTCGACCCTGTCCAAGTCGGCGCCATTCATCTGGCCAACCGCATCGTCATGGCACCGCTCACACGCAACCGTGCGCCCGACGCCATTCCCACGCCTCTGATGGCCACCTATTACACCCAGCGCGCCAGCGCCGGCCTGCTGATCACCGAGGCCACCGCCATCAGCCAGCAGGCGCAGGGCTACGCCGATGTGCCCGGGCTCTACGCCCAGGAACACGTTGAAGGCTGGAAGGCCATCACAAAATCGGTGCACGCCGCGGGCGGCAAGATCGTCACCCAGCTCTGGCACGTGGGCCGCATTTCCCACAGCGAACTGCAACCGCATTTTGGCAAGCCCGTGGCCCCGTCTGCGGCTACCGCCAATGCCAAAACCGTGCTCATCAAAGACGGCGTGCCCGTGTTTGTGGACACCTCCGAGCCCCGTGCCCTGGAACTCGAAGAAATCCCCGGCATCGTGCAGGACTACCGCCATGCCGCCCTGAGCGCGATTGCCGCGGGCTTTGACGGGGTCGAAATCCACGCCGCCAACGGTTACCTGATCGACCAGTTCCTGAAAACCGACAGCAACCGCCGCACCGACGACTACGGCGGCAGCATCGAAAACCGCGCCCGCTTCCTGCTGGAAGTGGTCGCCGCCGTGGCCGATGCCATCGGCGGTGACCGCACCGGTATCCGCCTGTCGCCCGTGACCCCGGCCAACGATGCACACGACGCCGAGCCCCAGCCGCTGTTTGAACACGTGGTGCGCGAGCTGGCCCCGATGAAACTGGCCTATCTGCACCTCATCGAAGGCTCCACCGGTGGCCCGCGCGACCTGCCCGAGCGTCCGTTTGACTACGCCGCCATGAAAGCCGCCTACCGCAGCGCGGGCGGCCAAGGGGCCTGGATGGTGAACAACGGCTATGACCTGACCATGTCCGAGCAGGCGCTCAAGGATGGCGCCGACCTGGTGGCCTACGGCCGCTCCTTCATTTCCAACCCCGATCTGGTTGCCCGCCTCAAAGCCGGTGGCCCGTTCAACAAAGCCGAGCGCGCCACCTTCTACGGCGGCGGCGCCAAGGGCTACACCGACTACCCCACGCTGGCGGACTGAGCGCCAGGCCTGCCCGGGCACACCCCTTCTCCGGCGCGGGCCTCGCAGGCGCGACCACAAAACCTGCGTCGGTTTGCCTATGATCGGCGCATGCAACCCGAAACCATCGCCTGGGCCTACCCGCTCGCCTTCTGGACCCATATTGCACTGGTCATTGCCAGCGTGAGCCTGTTCGCCATGCGCGGTCTGGGCGTGCTGGCCGGTCAGATCTGGCCCATGTGCCAGATCTGGCGCGGTTTGAGCGTCTGGATCGATGTGGGCCTGCTCAGCGCCGGCGGCACGCTGTGGTTCATGCTGCAATTCAACCCCTGGCATGACCACTGGCTGGGCGCCAAGCTGATCTTGCTGGTGGTCTACATCCTGCTGGGCAGCATGGCGCTCAAACGCGCGCCCACCCGCGCGGCCAAAGCCCTGTTCTTCGCTGCCGCCTTGTTGTGCGTGGCTTTCATGGCGTCCATCGCCCTGCACCACAGCCCGCTGGGCTGGTGGGCCTGACCGATGCCCGATTCACAAGAAGCCGCCCCGCCGCCGCCCCCGGCCCTGCACCGCTCGCCCACCGTGCGCGCGCTGCTCTGGGTCGCCGGCAGCGTTGCACTCGTGCTGGGCGTCATCGGCATCGTGTTACCCGGTCTGCCCACCACGCCCTTCATCCTGCTCGCAGCCGCCTGCTACGCCAAAGCTTCGCCGCGCCTGCACCAATGGCTGCTCAACCACCGCTGGTTCGGCCCCATGCTGCGCGACTGGGAAAGCGACCACAGCCTGACCCGACGCACCAAGACCGTGGCCGTGGTCTCCATGCTGGTGATGGTGGGCTTCTCCATCTGGACGTTTCACGGGCGGCCAGCCGTGCAGCTGGTTTTGCTGGCCACCGGGGCCATCGGCGCGTTTGTCGTGCTGCGCATCCCGACCAGAAAACCATGAACACAGCCTCCGACCCCTTTCGCAGCCTCTGGCGCCCGCTGCTCGTGGGCGCTTTCGTCGCGGCCATGGTGTTCGTGTTCTTGAAGCTGGGCTCGGAAGTGGTGGAAGGCGAAACACAGGGCTTTGATCAGCGCATCCTGCACTGGGCGCAAGCCCTGCGCGCCCAGCACACCGGTCTGGCAGAAATCATGCGCGATCTCACCGCCCTGGGCAGCGAAGCGGTGCTGACCCTGCTCACGGTCATCACCGTGGCTTACCTCGCGCTGTTTGGCTCCAAACGTCTGGCCGCCCTGGTGGCCGTGGCCATGATCTCGGGCACCACGCTGGTCAATGTGTTCAAAGACCTGTTCGGTCGCGCCCGCCCCGATCTCGCCTTTGCCGAACTCTCGGCCTCGGGCCTGAGCTTTCCCAGCGGCCACACCACCATGTCAGCCGTCGCTTTTCTCACCATGGGCGCCCTGATCGCCGCCACCCGCAGGTGCCCCCAGGAGCGCTTCTATATCTTGCTGGTCGCGGGCCTGCTCACGCTGCTGGTGGGTTTTAGCCGCATCGCCCTGGGCGTGCACTGGACCACCGACGTCATCGGTGGCTGGGCATTTGGCTCGGCCTGGGCGGTGGTGTGGCTGCAGGTGGCTCGGACGTTTGTGAAACGGTGATCGACCGACACGGCGATTCGGAGTGCTGGTGTTCAAGTTCGAGACGGTGGAATGCAATGTTGTTACGCGCCTCTCCAACGACCTCCGAAATTCGGATCACTACTTCCTGCTTTTCCCGGCCCCAAACGGGACCACTCCTTGCGCTGGCCTAGCCCTTGCGTCGAAATGAGGGAGGCTACCCTGAACTATCACTACCTACTGCACAGCCGCGCCGGCGGAGTTACTTGTTAGTGGTCAAAGCCAAAGAACTTTTCCCAGACTTGCTCGACATATTCTGAATAAAACTTGATGCCGAGTTCAGCTAGTAGGCTTGGATGTGGCGCGGGGATGGCTTGGCCTAGATGGGAAGTTGGTGGATTGAACCACTCTCCATGGTTCTTTACAGGCACCGCGATCGGGTGAGGCGGCGTATCCTCAACAATCATGGGGTCACCTTCGTAGTGAACGACCTCACCATTACGAATCTCCATATTCTTTATGTAGCCGCCACGCGAATTCAAAAACTTGTAGCCACGCGATCCGGGCTGGAGTTTGGTGACGTCCTGAACCGAATGATTATCCGCATCACGTGCTTGCTTCAAATACCTGAGCAGCATGTCCTTCTTGCGAAGTTTGCGGAACTGTCCTTGCCAAGGCTCGAATTGTGCGCGTACAGGTTGACAACACCGCTCGGTCTTTTGCCAAGCCTTCTCCAGGTGATTCAAACATGTTCGCCACTCCATTTCAAATTCATCCAGCGACTTGGCTTCACGCATGTCAGCAAGGGCTTTCGCCGCTGCAGCAACTTCCTGACGTGGTTGCTTGAGTGGATCCCCTGCCATTCCCTGATCTCCAATTTTGATGTAGTTCGTATCTCACCGAACTCTCACAAAGGACACGATTCGCATGTGTTCGGCTACTTCAATAAGTTGCTTGCCTTCAAGCGGTTTCCGGGTCGCACCGTTTGCCTAGTGAGACATCAAAATCGGCAAAGGCAAGGGAATTTTCGTCCCCCGCCAATCGCTGAATCAACCCTTCGCCCGCCGAGCCAGCACCTCAAACGCCGGCAAGGTCTTGCCTTCCAGCACCTCCAGGAAAGCGCCGCCGCCGGTGGAGATGTAGCCCACGTCTTTTTCGATGCCGTACTTGGCAATCGCGGCCAGGGTGTCGCCACCGCCAGCGATGCTGAAGGCGCTGCTCTCGGCGATCGCTTTGGCGATTGCTTTGGTACCGTTTTCAAACGCCTCGAACTCGAACACGCCCACCGGGCCGTTCCAGACGATGGTGCCGGCCTGCTTCAGCTGGGCTGCGAGAGTGGCTGCGGTCTCCGGGCCGATGTCCAGAATCAGGTCATCGTCTTCCACCTCGGTGGCCTTCTTGACGGTGGCCTTCGCCGTGGGGCTGAACTCTTTGGCGCACACCACGTCGGTCGGGATCGGCACGGCCGCGCCACGCGCCTGCATGGCGTCGATCACGGCTTTGGCTTCGCCGATCAGGTCGGGCTCGGCCAGGCTTTTGCCGATCTTCAAACCAGCGGCGAGCATGAAGGTGTTGGCGATGCCGCCGCCGACGATCAGGCCGTCCACATTCTTGGCCAGGGCCTGCAGGATGGTGAGCTTGGTGCTGACCTTGCTGCCGGCCACGATGGCAATCAGCGGGCGCTTCGGATTCGCCAGGGCTTTGCCGATGGCGTCCATCTCGGCCGCCAGCAAGGGGCCTGCACAGGCGATGGGCGCGGTCTCGGCGATGCCATAGGTCGTGCCTTCGGCGCGGTGCGAGGTGCCAAAGGCATCGTGCACAAAGATGTCGCACAAGCCGCCGAGCTTCCTGGCCAGTTCGGGCGCGTTCTTTTTCTCGCCCTTGTTCAGACGGCAGTTTTCCAGCATCACCACTTCACCGGGCGCCACCGAGAACTCGCCATCGACCCAGTCGGCGATCACGCGGATGTTGCGGTCCATCAGCTGGCCCATCCGGGCGGCCACAGGGGTCAGGGAATCGGCGGGCTTGAATTCGCCTTCGGTGGGGCGGCCCAGGTGCGAGGTCACCATGACGGCAGCGCCGGCGTCCAGCGCCATTTGTATGGCCGGGATGCTGGCGCGGATGCGGGTGTCTTCGGTGATCTTGCCGGCGTCGTCTTGCGGCACGTTGAGGTCGGCGCGAATGAAAACGCGTTTGCCAGCGGCTTGGCCGTTGGCACAGAGGTCGGAGAATCGGATGAATGACATGGACATGGGGGAACCCGGGTCGGTTGAAAGGGGGAAATCCCGGACATTGTAGGAAATGGCGCCAGGCGCCCGGAAGGCAGCTGACTCCAAGTGTGATTTAAGGCGCCGTTCAGGTGGTTGACGCAACCTCAAGCGCTGCACCACCACCGGCGAATCACCGTGACAAGGCAACCCCTGCAACAACCCCGCTACCCGTTCACACACCGCATCCGGACCCTGGCCGCGGCTTCGATGGCATTGATCGGCATCGGCTCTGGCCATGCCCTGGCCAGTGAGCCCAAAGACCGGGTGATCTGCACCGATGCCCCGCAATCCACCTGGATGTCGGAAGCACAAGCGCGCAAGCGTTTCCAGGCAGACACATACTTGTTGGTGACCTTCAAGTTATCGAGCGAAAGGTGCCACGAGTTTTACGCGGTCGAACATGGCGGCTCGGCGATCGAGGCCTATGTGCATCCGGTCACGGGTGAAGTGGTGCGCTTGACCCGCATTCCGCTGCCCGGCAAAGCGACCCTCCCGGAGAAGACTATGGACGCCCAGCCCAAAGCCGCGGCACCCCTCAGAACGCCATGAAAGCGCTCTGGCGAACCCGCCCCACCAACTACCTTGATCGACCCCCCGCCTGCAAGCGCCCCACCAGCCATTTGCTGCCTTGAAAGGGCAGCAGCAGGCTCCCGCCGACCGCCAACGTCAACAGCCATTGCGTCAGGGCCAGCGGCTCGAATCCAAACGGCGCGGACAGCAAGGGCAGGCTGGTGATCGCCAGCAAGGCGAGCAAAGTGGCACCCAGCACCCAGCCACTGACGGCCGTCAGCCCAACCCACAAAACGCGCCAGCCCTGACGGCTGGAGCGGCTGGGCAGGATCAGCACCGCGTTGCCCAGCACCAGCACCGCGAAAGCCACCGCGCTCGCCTGACTGGCGGCCACGCCCTGGTCCAGCAGCCCGGCATACAGCCCGACCACCGCTGCCGTCACCAGCCCGCCCTGCAACAGGCTGAGGGCCACATGGGCAACCGACAACAAGGGCTCTGCGGTGCTGCGCGGCGGGCGCTCCATCAGATCGGCGTCGCCTTCCTCAGCCTCGAACACCAGCGAACACGCGGGGTCGATCACCAGCTCCAGAAAGGCGATGTGCAACGGCGCCAGCACCAGCGGCAAGCCAAAGAGCACGGGCAACAGCGCCAGCCCGATGATGGGCACGTGCACCGCCAGCGTGTAGACCATGGCCTGGCGCAGGTTGGCGAAGGTGCGCCGGCCGCGGTGAATAGCCTGCACGATGGACGAAAAGTCGTCTTGCAACAGCACCAGCGAGGCCGCTTCGCGCGCCACATCGGTGCCGCGCTGGCCCATGGCGATACCGATGTGGGCGGTCTTGAGCGCGGGCGCATCATTCACGCCGTCACCCGTCATGGCCACCACCTCACCCTGCGCTTTCAAGGCCTCCACGAGCGCCAGCTTTTGCTGCGGTTTGACGCGCGCAAAGATGTTGACGGCGGCCACGCGCCGCGCCAGCGTGGCCGCGTCCATGGCGGCGATGTCGTCGCCGGTCGCGACGCCATCGCTCTCGATGCCAGCCTGCCGGGCAATGGCGGCGGCGGTGCGCGGATGGTCCCCGGTGATCATCACCACGCGGATGCCGGCACGCCGGCATTGCGCCACGACCTCGGGCACTTCGGGCCGCAGCGGATCGGCCAGGCCCACCAGCCCGACCCACTCAAAATCGAAATCGTGCTGAATCTCGGGCCAATCGCGCTCAGCGCGGTGCCGCGCCTTGGCCACGCCGAGCACCCGCAAGCCGCGGTCGGCCATGGCAGCGGCCTGCGCGGCCACTTGTTCGCGCTGGGCATCCGGCAAATGGCAGAGATCGGCCACCGCCTCGGGCGCGCCCTTGGCGGCGACCACATCCTGGGCCTTGCCACTGTCGCGCCAGAGATGGCTCATGGCCAGCAACTCGGGCGAGAGTTCGTACTCGCGCGCCAGCGTCCATTGGGGGTGCAGGTGCTCGGTGTTTTCCAGTTGCGTGCCCGCCAGACGGTGAAAGGCTTTCTCCATCGGGTCATGCGGCTCGATTTCGCTGGCCAGCACGGCGTATTCGATCAGTTCATGAAAGGGCTCCGGCAGGCTGTCGGGCGACAACGCCTGGGTGTCAAGCGTCTGCCCGGCCGCGCTGAGCGCCGCCACGGCCATGCGGTTTTGCGTCAGGGTGCCGGTCTTGTCGACGCACAGCACCGAGGTCTGCCCCAGGGTTTCGATCGCGTTGAGGCGCCGCGTCAGCACCTGTTGCACGGCCATGCGGCGCGCGGCCAGCGCCAGGAAGACGATCATGATCACCGGCAACTCCTGCGGCAAGATGCCCATGGCCAGGGTGATGCCCGCCAGCACCGCCTCCAGCCAGCCCCCGCGCAGCAACCAGAACAGCCCGGACAGCAGCACGCACAGCGCCACGCCGATCACCACCAGTCGGCGCGTGAGCCGCGCCATTTCTTCGCGCAGCGGCGAGGCTTGCAAACCAATCGTCTGCAGCGATTGGCCGATACGCCCGAGCTCGGTGTGGCGCCCGATGGCTGTCACGCGCACCATGCCTTGACCACTGACCACCATGGTGCCGGCAAACACCTGGCCCGCCGGCAGTTGCTTGGGCACCGCCTCGGACTCGCCGGTCAGCATCGATTCATCGGTCGCGAGTTCGTGCGCCTGCAGCAACAAGCCATCGGCCGGTACGCGGTCGCCCTCGGCCAGCAGCAACACATCCCCGCGCACCACCTCGCGCCCCGGGATGCGCAGCGTTTCGCCACCGCGCAGAACCAGCGCGCGCGGGCTGGAGAGATCGCGCAGGGCTTCCAGGGCGTTGTCGGTGCGGCGCTCCTGCAAGACGGTGATGGCCATGATGATGACCACAAAGCCCAGCAAAATCATGGCCTCATGGGCGTCACCCATGGCGAGGTAGATCGACCCCGCGCCCATCAGCAGCAGGAACATGGGCTCGCGCACCACATCCCCGGCCATGTTGAGCACCGTGCGGCGCTGGCTCACGCCCAGCTCGTTCGGCCCTTCGTCTCGCAGGCGCTGCGCGGCGATGGCGGGGTCCAGTCCGGCCGGGGCATCCGGGTTCATGGGCGGGCGGTAAAGTGAGAGCGCATCCGGCGCTTATACCGCCGCCTGAGGTGCATCGGATAGCATTTGCGTCAAATCCTTGCGCGATGGCCCTTCAATGCCCACCAGTGCCAGCGAAGGCACGACCTCAGATCGCGCTCATCACAAAATCCGCCTTGCCCACACCGCATTCCGGGCAGCGCCAGTCGGCGGGCACATCGGCCCAGCGAGTACCGGGCGCAATGCCCTCGTCAGGCCAGCCGGCGGCTTCGTCGTAGACGACACCGCAGACCACACACATGTAAACATTCATGGCTTGCTCCTGGCAAGGGATTTCAAACAGCGGAGCGCGTCAATCGTCATGGTCATCACGCCCCTGATGGTCAAGGGATGCCCCGCTGAAAGCGCCTGTGGGAATCAGTCCATTGGGCGATTGTTGCCATTCCCAGGCGCCGTAGGCGAACACCGCGATCAGCAACAAGGCCGCGAGCCAGACCCTGTTTTTCTTCACCAGATCGGGGCCGGGGCCGGCCACGCGGCCCGTCAGCATCGGCAAAGCCTGGTTCTTGCGGCGCAGCAGACTCTGGCCTGCCACCAGGGCAATGTGGACCAGCACCACGAACAGGATCGCTTCGCCAAAAAATTCGTGCAGCTCGCCCAGCCAATCGCCCCCCAGCACATCGCCCCAATCGTTGAAGGTGGCGTAGCCCGTCAGCGTCAGCGGCACGACCATGGCCAGCAGCGCCACCACCGCCAGCGCCATCACCAGGTTTTGCCCCTGGCGCCAATTGATGGCCGATATCGCCCTGGCGTTCCTGAAAGAGGCCAGCCAGGCGGGCGCACCGGCGAGCTTGCGCCACAACAGGCCCAGGCCAGACTGGCGCGGACCCAAAAGACCGTAGAGCACGCGGAACGCCAGCAGGCCGGCCATGGTGTAGCCCAGCGTCACATGCAGCATGCGCCAGCGCTCGCCGTCGGCGGTGAGGTAGGCGCCGAGAAAGCTCAGGGCAAAGAGCCAGTGGAACATGCGTGTGGGCGCGTCGGTGACCAGGCGGCTGGGGGCGCTGGGCGTGCGGGAGACGACGTCAGCGCTGGCGGCGAGGGAGGGGTGGGCTTGCATGCAAGTGTCTCCTGGTATCAGTCCATGAAGGCCAGGCGAAAGCGCAGCGGCAGCCCGGCGGGGAACTGGAGGTTGTCGTCATCGAAACGGCCTTTGTCGGCCCCGGTGTGGCAGGCGGCGCAGTTGGCCGCGCTCTTGACGCTGGCCAGTTTCCAGACCGCCGGATCGTCGACCTTGCGGTGCTTGCGTTCGAACCAGGCCGAGCGCGTGATGCGGTCTTGCGGGGGCTCTTCGGCCACGCGCTTGTAGGTGCCGGCGTTGGCCTGCAGCCAGCCGCTGAGCGCTTTCACGGTGGCGGGGTCGAGCGAGGCATCGGAGCCGTAGTGTTGGTCCAGACCAGACATGATGCGGGCCCAGGAGCGTGCTGGCAGCAAGCCCGGCGCGTAGCCGGTGTGGCAGGCGGCGCACTCGGCGGTGTAGGCCGGCGGAATGCTGGACGGCATCATGCGCCCGCCATCGGCGTGGGCGGCACCCATCGCGAACAGGCTGAGGGCAAAGGCACAGGCACGGGCGTTCCGGCGCAAAGCGGTCGGGTTGTTGGGCAAGGTGTTCATGGTGGTTTCCGGATGAAGCGTTGGGAGGCGCGTGAGACCCGAAGGCCTTACTTCAGACTGTTCAGATAGGCCAGCACATCGGCCTTCTCGCCGGCGCTGCATTCGCGGCTGAGCACGTCGTTGCAATTGCGGCGAAACCATTTGTCGACCTTGGCGGTGTCGGTGAAAGCCTTGGGGTTGAAAGCGGGCGCCAAAGGGGAAATGGATTTGCCGGTGTTGGCGTGTTTGCCCTGAGCGGTGGGCGGCGTGCCGTGGCAGGAGGCGCAAGACCATTCGGCGCCATGCCGGGTGTTGAAGAAGGTTTGGCCGCGCTGGGCATTGCCGGGGCTGCCCGCCTGCGTGCTCCAGTGCTGGAGTTGGGCGGCGGGCGAGGTATCAGCGGCGAGCGCGGTGGCGGGCCATTGCGCAGCGATCAGCAGGGCCAGCGCAAGGCCGGCAACACAAGGGGGTTTCTTGCGGGGGTTCATGGAGAGGGACTTTCTGAACATGGGGGCTTGGGGTTGGTGAGGGGTTGGTTGGGCAAGGCCGTCATCGCACCCTCAGGCCAGGGCAGGCTGCGGACTTCTCGGCGCCCGTTCGCGCTGGCGCGGCTGCAAGCGCACCAGCACACGGCACACGGTCTCGGGCACGGCATCCACCAACGTGGCCATGTCGCGCAGGACCGGCATCGCCACGGAGGCGCCCTGACGCGCGCCGCCCGTGGCCAGGCGGATCAGCGTCAGCAGGTGGCGGATGCGCCGCTCCACAGGACCCGAACGCAGGGCCATCAGATGCATGCTCCAACGCTGCTGCTGCGCGACCAGCCGGCCGAGCAGGCTTTCGCGACTCAGGCGGTCGACCTGGGGCACCGTGCGCAAACGGCTGGGCAACAAGGCCGTTGCCTGGGTGCCTTCGTCGAGACCGCAGGCACGGGGCAGGTTCAGCCAGTCACCGGGCAGGGCCAGGTGCCAGGCGGCTTCGCCCGGAGCTTGCGCACCCTTGACCAGCAACATGCCTTGTTCGACTTGCCACATGGGCGCCTGGGGGTCGACCAGCGTCGACAAAGCCTGGCCGCGCGCCAGCATGAGGCAATCGGCGGGAAGTGTGGGGTTCATGTCGGGCTCCAGAAACGGGGTTGCGGTCAGTGTTGAGGTGGTCTGGGACCGATGCTGCGCCCGGGCACCTGTACGCGGTCTGAAGCGCGCGTTCATCCCGCGTTCAGAAAGCCTGGGGGACAATCACCGCATGTACTTGCTGCCACCCCGCTCTGTGCGTTGCCTGACCGTTGCCATGTCGGCGGTGCTCGCACTGCTGTCCAGCCAGGGCACGGCGCAGGCGAGCAGCCGCGACGACCATGAGCGCGCCCACAGCGCGGTGCAGGCGGGCGAGGTCATGCCGCTGGAACAGGTGCTCGAACGGGTTGCCAGAGATCAACCTGGACAGGTTCTGAAAATCGAGCTGGAGCGCGAAGACGGCTTGTGGATCTACGAAGTCAAAGTGCTGCGCGCCGATGGCCAGTTGGTCAAACTCCTGCTGGACGCGCGCACCGCCGATGTGCTGCGCAAGCGCCGAAGCCACTGAGCGCCCAGCCATGCGCATCCTGCTGGTCGAAGACGAACCCACCTTGCGCGCGCAACTGCGCCAGGGTTTGCAAGACGCTGGCTATGCCGTGGACGAAACCGACAACGGTCGCGACGCGCATTACCTGGGCGACACCGAAGCCTTTGACGCCGTGGTGCTTGATCTGGGCTTGCCGATGCTGGACGGCTTGTCGGTGCTCAAGCGCTGGCGCGATGACGGGCGCGCCATGCCCGTGCTGATCCTGACGGCGCGCGACAACTGGAGCGAAAAGGTGGCAGGCATCGACGCCGGTGCCGACGACTACCTCACCAAACCGTTTCACATGGAAGAGCTGCTGGCGCGCCTGCGCGCGCTCATCCGGCGCGCCAACGGCCAGGCTTCGCCGGTGCTTCAATGCGGAGCGCTGGCGCTGGACACGCGCAGCGGCCGCGTCACGCTTGCCGGCCAACCCATCGCGCTGACCAGCCACGAATACAAGGTGCTCGATTACCTGATGCACCGCCCCGGCACCGTGGTCTCGCGCAGCGAACTCACCGAGCACATTTACGCACAGGACTTTGACCGCGACTCCAACACCATCGAGGTGTTTGTTGGCCGCCTGCGCAAGAAGCTGCCGTCCGATCTGATCGAAACCGTGCGCGGCATGGGCTACCGGTTGACCGCGCCTGCATGACATCGCCCGAAGACAAGCCTGCTGAGCCTGCCCGGCCCCCGCGCCACTGGGCGCACTCGCTGCGTCTTCGCCTGCTCGCGGCCACGCTGGTGGCGCTGGCTTTGGCGCTGTTGCTCTCGGGCTGGATCCTCAGCGGCCTGTTCAAAGAACATGTGATGCGCCAGTTCGAGGTGACGCTCACCCAGCAGCTCGACCAGCTTACAGCGCAGCTGGACTTCGATGTCCAGGGCCAACCACTGATCGACCCGGCAACGCTGTCGGACCCGCGTTGGCAAAAGCCCTATTCGGGCCTTTACTGGCAGATCGACAAAGTCAGTCCGAACCAGCAAACCCGGGCCGGGGTACTGCGCTCGCGATCGCTGTGGGACACGCAATTGACGCTGACCGCCGATGCGCTGGATGACGGCGCACTCCATGTGCACCACGGCAACGGCCCCCAGGGCGCCAGCGTGATGATGATCGAGCGCACCGTTCGCAGCGCCGACAGCCCGGACGCCCGCTGGCGGCTGGTCGTTGCCTCGGACTCACAGCCCACGCTGGCAGCCATCGCGAGCTTCAACCAGACGCTGGCACTGGCCCTGGGCGCCTTGGCGCTGCTGCTGGCCCTGGCCGCCCTGGCGCAGGTGGCCATTGGCCTGGCGCCGTTGCGCAAGATGCAGACCGCTCTTCAGGCGGTTCGCGAAGGCAGGCGCTCGCGGCTGCAAGGCGCGTTTCCGCTGGAAATGCAGCCGCTGATCGACGACTTCAATGGCGTGCTGGACCGCAACGCCGAAGTGGTCGCGCGGGCGCGAACGCAGGCGGGCAATCTGGCGCATGCGCTCAAGACACCGCTGGCCGTGCTGGGCCAGGCGGCCGAACAATCGCAGGCACGACCGGCGCCAGAATTGGCAGCGCTGGTGAGCGAGCAAGTCGAGACAGCCCGGCGCCACATCGACTGGCACCTGGCCCGTGCCCGCGTGGCCGCCTCCACCCGCCTGCCCGGCCTGCGCACGCCGGTGGCCCCGGTGATCGCCGGACTGCTGCGTGTGATGCAGCGCGTGAACGCGGCGCGGGAATTGAGCTTCACCACCCACGACACGCATGCCGACCTCGCCTTTGCCGGCGAGGCGCAAGACCTGCAGGAAATGCTGGGCAACCTGCTGGAGAACGCCGCGCAATGGGCCAGGGCAGCGGTGCAAGTGCACGTGGAGCGCGTTGCCGACCGGCTGGTCATCCAGGTCGAAGACGACGGTCCCGGCATTGCTTTGGCGCAACGCGAGACCGCTTTGTCGCGTGGCGGGCGGCTCGACGAACGGGCCCCTGGCAGCGGTTTGGGCCTGGCCATCGTGGCCGATCTGGCGCAGCTCTATGGCGGCAGCATCGCGCTGGAAACCAGCGCACTGGGCGGCTTGCGCGTCTGTCTCAAGCTGCCTGCGGCAGCGTGATGACGCTCACTTCGCACAGGGCCTGAACGCGTCCAGCCCGGGTTGATAGACCTGGGTTTTCACATCCATCAGGCCCAGCACCGTGTGGAACAGGTTGTCGTGGGAAACCGGCTCGGCCGAGCGCTGCTTCAGGCAGCCCGTGGCAACCCCTGAGCGGGTTTGCAGGCCAGGCGAAAGCCAGCCCACCATGGGCACATGGGTTTGTTGTTCGGGTGCGAACGCGTAAGGAACGCCGTGCAGGTAGAGGCCTTTTTCGCCCAGCGATTCGCCGTGGTCCGACATGTAGATCAGACCGGTGTCGTTGGTGCCCTGCTCGGCGCGCGCCTTCAGCCATTGCAACGCGCTGTCGAGGAACGCATCGGTCTGGGCGATGGTGTTGTCGTAGGCATTGACCAGTTGCTCGGGCGGGCAGTCCGACAAGGTTGCGCTGGCGCACTCGGGTTGAAACGGCCGCATATCGGGTGGGCGGCGCTTGAAATACGCGGGGCCATGGCTGCCCATCTGGTGCATCACCAGCACCACGCCCCTGGCGCGGCGCGCTGGATCGAGCGCCTCGATGCGGGCATCCAGACCGTCAATCATCACCGTGTCCGCGCATTCGCCACCGCCACACAGACCGGGCAACGCCAGGGCGTGCGTGTCAACGTTGGGGATACGGTCACAAACACCTTTGCAACCCGACTGGTTGTCCACCCAGAGCACGGCCAGGCCAGCGCGCTGCAACACGTCCAACAGGTTTTCTTCATGGGCTGGCTGGTCGCCACCCTCCTCGCGGGTCAGGGGCGAAAACATGCAGGGCAACGACACCTGGGTATTGGTGCCGCAAGAGGTTGCGGCGCTGAAATTCACCAGGCTGCCCTGGGTTTCCCACTGCGCCAGCCTGGGCGTGGTGGGCCGTGGGTAGCCATTGAGCTGCCAGTTCTGCGCCCGCGCGGTTTCACCCGCTACCAGCATCAACAATGGGCCGCGCGTTTGTGCCGCATAGCTGGCACCCAGCTGCGCGTCCTCCCCTGTTTTTTTCAATACACGCGCTTCGCGTGGAATTTGTTGCGCGATCAGAATGCCCGAGGCGTAGGCGCTGTTGAGCGGGTTGATCATGTAGCGCACCCCCTTCTGGTTGCGCATCAGGGACGACAGCCCCTGGTAGCCCGCCAGAACCGATGCCACCACCACGGCCAGTCCCACCAGAATGCCCACGCCATTGCGCCCCAGATGCGCCCAAATCGAGTGTTGCGCCATGGGCTTGCGCCAGATCCACCACAAGGCAGGGCCCGCCACCAGCAACACGCTGACCACCAGGCGCCATGACAGCAAATCGCGCACCTCGTGGGCATCGGTGTGCATCACGTTGGCCATCATGGTCGAATCGATCACCGCCTGGAACTGCCACATGAAGTAGCTGTTGAACGCGGTCACCAGAACCAGAACCGAGGCCAGCAAACGGTAGATGCGGGGCCAGTGCAGCAAGCTCAGCATCGCCGCGGTGCCGCCGAACACCATCAGGCCCATGGCCGCCAGCAACACGCCGCGCTGGGCAAGGCTTTGTTCCAGCCCCAGCAATTTCTGCCACAACGGCAAATTGCCCACCGTGGCGATCCACAGGGCGAGGCCCCACACCGCCAGCCAGGCGGAACCTGAGGATCGGTGGGTATCTGAAAGATCGGTTGTAGCGACGGCGGAGCGTGGGGAAGCAGGCGAAAACATCTTGAAAAAGGAGACGCCAGCACACACCGGCCGAGAGAGCTTAGACAGCCGACGTTATCTGATCCTTAAGGCTGCAAAAACCGCAGCACGTGGCTGTCGGTGAGCCTACGGCAGATGGCTCACCGCCAGCCTTACGCGCGGCCCGCGCCACGCTGGCCAATGGGCCACCGCAGCGTGAAACGGGTGCCCATGGGTGCCACGCCTTGATCGCGAAGCAAGGTCGCGCCCATTTCCTCGGCGATGCGCTCCACCAACCGCAGGCCCAGACCCATTCCCCCCCGATCGGCTGACGCCCCGGCGGTCTGGCGCTGCTGGCCATCGTCTGACACCGATACCCGGATCTCGCTGGCGGTCTGTTCAACCTCAACACCCACCTGGGTGTGGGGTGGCGTGTGTTGCAGCGCGTTGTCGATCAGATTGCGCAAAGCCAGCTCCAGCAGCAGAGGCGCCACAGCCAGCGTCACCGGTGTGTCGGGCCGCGAGAGCGACAGCTCGTGTTCGGTATCGTGGGCCTTTTGGGCATGGCTTGAAACCAGTTGCAGCGCCACCTCGCCCACGTCGACAGAAGCCAACGCCTGCCCCGCATGACGGCCGCTGGCTCCCGCACGCTGGGCGCGCGCGAGATCGAGCAGTTGCGCCAGAATGCGCCCCGCGCGCAAAGACTCATGCTCAAGCTGGGTCAGGCGCTCGGGCGTGGGGTTGGCCTGCGCCGCGCTGGCCAGCAAGGTCATGGCTGCCAAAGGCGTGCGCAATTCGTGGGCCACGTCCGAGGCAAAGTCCCGCTCCCGCTGGGCCTGTTTTTGAAGGCTGTCCACCAGTGTATTGATGGCCAGGACAGTGCTGTTGAATTCACGAAACCGGTGCTCGGCATCCATGCGCTGACCCGAAAACCCATCGAGCGCAGCCACCTCGCTGGAGAGCTGATCCAAAGGTCGCAAACCCCGCCGAATCGCCCACCACAGCAACAACGTTACCAACGGGAAAATGAGCAAGGCCGGCTGGGCAACGTGTTCGGCGATGTCTTTGCCCAGCTCGCTGCGCTTTTGCATGTCCATCAAGACCACCACACGCCGCTGATGGCCGTTTTGCTGCAGGGCCACGGTGTACAGCCGCCGCTCACCCGTGCTTTGCGGTGTTTGATAGGGCACGCTGGCAAATCCGTGCACCGGAATATTGGCGAGGTTCAGGCCCGGGGCCATCTGGTGGCTGTCGATCACCAGCTGGCCGTCTTGCCAGTCCATCACCGCCACATCTTGCAGGTACTCATGCTGGAACCCGTCAAGCAAGGCCGGGTCGACGACCGCCTGCGATGCGGGCACTGTCTGCAGCCACAATCGCGCCACCGACACCAGCTGGCCGTCGGAGAATTTGCGGGACTCCCGCAGGCCGGTGCCCCAGGCCACGGCGAGCAGCGTCAACCAGACCACCAGGACGGCGCCCAGCGTCCAGCGCAACAAATAGCGCTGCAAGGTGGGTTGCCCGGCGAATCTCACAGCGAGGGACCCCGGGCAGCAGGCGCAGTGGCCGCAACGGACTCGCGGGGAATGAAATACCCCACACCGCGCACCGTCTTGATCAGCGACTCGCCCAGCTTGCGCCGCAGGTGATGCACATGCACCTCGATGGCATTGCTTTCCAGCGATTCGCCAAAACCATACAGCGCCGACTCCAGGCGCGACTTCGACAACACCTGGGGCATTGCCTGGAACAGCGCCAGCAGCAAGGCAAATTCCTTGGCGCCGAGCACCACACTTTCCCCCGCACGCTCCACCGTATGGGCCGCCGGATCGATCACCAGATCGCCATGCTGAATCACCGGGCTGCTGCGCCCGCCCGCGCGGCGCAGCATGGCCCGCAGGCGGGCCAGCAGTTCGTTGGGATCAAAGGGCTTGACGATGTAGTCATCGGCGCCGCTGTCCAGTCCGCCGATGCGGTCGCTCACGCCATCGCGCGCCGTCATGATCAGCACAGGCATATCGTTGCGAGGCAAGGCGCCCGCCCGGCTGGCGTTGCGCCGAACGCGCGCCAGCAAATCGAGCCCGTCGCCATCGGGCAAACCCAGGTCCAGCAACATCACGTCAAACGGCTCCACCACCAGCGCACCCCACGCCTGATCCAGCGTGGCGCAAACGTCGACCGCGTAGCCCGCGCGCCGCAAAGAGTCGCTGAGGCCACCGGCAATGCCCGGATCGTCTTCCACCACAAGTGCACGCATGGGTTCAACAGGGGCACAGGCCCCATCAAAGTCAAAACGCCCATTATCCCGGCGCTGGTTAAGGTTGCCTTAAAGTGCCGCCCCTAATCTGGCGGCATGGAACTCTCGCTCCCCCTATCTGCCTCACACTTTCGCGTTTCAGCTGGCGTGAGGTCCCTGGTGTCCGCATGGCTGATGCTGCTCGCGGCGACGGTGGGCTGGGACCTGCTCGGTCTCGACATGGCCGTGATGCTGCATATCGGCACCCCGACCGGGTTTCCATTGCAAGACAACTGGTGGTTATCCACCGTCCTGCACGACAAGCTCAGGCTGGTGGCCCAGTTGCTGTTTGTGGTGATGCTGGTCTGGGCCAGTTGGCCCATGCGCACCGGCGGGCTGCCCAGGCGAGAGCGCTGGTTGCTGGTTGGGCTGGTGGTGGCCTCACTGCTGGTGGTGAACCTGATCAAGCTCAACAGCCGCACCAGTTGCCCATGGGACCTGCATGCCTTTGGGGGCGACGCGCGCTATGTGTCGCACTGGCTGTTGAACGTGGGCGATGGCGGCGGCGGCCGCTGCTTTCCGGGAGGCCACGCTTCCAGCGCTTTCGCCTTCTTCGCGCTGTGCCTGCCCTGGCTGTGCCCACCCTCAGGATCACAGCGCAGCCGGGCTCCGGGCTGGCGCTGGCTGTTTTTGGTGCTGACCGTCGGCTTGGTGGCCGGCGTCACGCAAACCCTGCGCGGTGCACACCACCCGAGTCACACCCTGTGGACGCTGGTGATCTGCATGGGCATTTCGATCGTTGGCTGGGCGATAGGCCAGCGCTGGCTGCAGGCCAGACCCCAGGCATCAGCTCAGGCCGGCAAGCCGTAGTAACCGCGGTACCAATCCACAAAACGCTGCACGCCGACGCGCAAGTCGGTATGCGGCCGCAAGCCGTAGCCCGCCTCCAGCGCGGTCGTATCGGCCCAGGTTTTGGGTACATCGCCGGGCTGCATGGGCAAGAGATTTTTCACCGCTGGCACACCGGTGGCCGCTTCGATGCACTCGATGAACTGGAGCAAGGGCACCGGGCCGTTGTTGCCCACGTTGATGACTTTGTGTGGTGCGCTGTCGGTGGTTTTCTCTGGCGGTTTCTTCAGCACGCCCACGACAGCAGCGACCACGTCGTCCACATAGGTGAAATCGCGCAGCATGTCGCCGTGGTTGTAAACGTCGATGGCCTGGCCATCGATCACGGCGCGCACAAACTTGAAAATCGCCATATCGGGCCGGCCCCATGGGCCATACACCGTGAAGAAGCGCAAGCCCGTCGCGGGAATGCCGTAGAGGTGGCTGTAGCTGTGGGCCATCAGCTCGTTGGCTTTTTTGCTCGCAGCGTAAAGCGAAATCGGGTGGTCGGTGTTGAGCGTTTCGGTCAGCGGCATCTGCGTGGCCGCGCCGTACACCGAGCTTGAAGACGCGTAGACCAGGTGCTTCACGCCGTTGTGTCGGCAGCCCTCCAGCACGGTCAACATGCCCGCCAGATTGCTGTCGAGGTAAGCCATCGGGTTTTCCACCGAATAGCGCACGCCCGCTTGCGCCGCCAGATGCACCACGCCGTCGTACTTTCCGACGGCGAACGCGGTTGCCATGGCCTCCCGGTCGGCCAGATCGATCTGGTGAAACACAAATCCCGCCCGCTCACGCAGCAAAGCCAGGCGAGCCCGCTTGAGCTCCGGCTCGTAATACAGGTTCATGTTGTCCAGCCCCTCCACCTCGAAACCGAGGTCGAGCAGGCGGTTGCACAAATGGAACCCGATGAACCCGGCGGCGCCCGTGACGAGCAGCTTGCGCAGCACAGGGGCGGTGGTCAAAGCCTCGCTCATGGCAGAACACCCTGGGTATCGGGTTGGTAGACGAAGCGCTTGTCGCGCAGCGGCGCCTCGCATTCGGGTTGAAGCGACGCCGCCCCGAGCAACACCCACTCCCGGCGGTGTGCCTCCCCAAGCGACACCCCGTGGGCGAAGTCAAAACAGGTCACCTCGGCGTCGGTGGGTGTGAGCACGAAACGGTTGGGGGCCTCTTTCACCCACAACCACGCCCGGCGCTCCTGCTCCTGGACTTTCGAGAGGTAGCTGAAGTGGGTCAGCTGGCGCTGGCTGAACAGCAGAAACTGCTCCTTGAACTTCAACAAACCCAACTCGGCGCCTGCGGGCAGATGGTCTTCCACATCGGCCATGATTTGTTGCGGCGTGCGGTGGGGATCGACGCGCGGCCAGGCCACCAGCGATACAAACACCCAGATCGCCAGGCTGTTCACCGCCAGGCGCACAAACAGGTCACGCCGGCGCAGCGCCACGAGCAACACCAGCAGCACCACGCCCAGCCCCACCAGCGGCAGGCCCAGCGTATCGAGCAGGTCACCGTATTCCTGAAGGCGCGCGGACAGCTTGTGTGGCGCCCACTGAATCACGGCGCCCAGCGCTGTGATCGCCAGCGCCGTCAGGGCCAGCACCCAGGGCAATACAGCAGCCAGTACCCGCGCCGGTTTGCTCTCGCGCGCCGAGTTCCACAACACCGCCATGACCAGCGCCAGCATCGGCAGCGCCGGGAAAATGTAGACCTCGCGCTTGCCCTTGCTGATGGAGAAAAAAACCACCACCAGAGCCACCCAGACCAGCAAGACCCGCAGCTTGGCATCGTTTCTCAACAGCGCAGCCAGGGGCTTGATCATGGCCAGGGCAATGAAGGGCAGGGGGAACCAGACCAGCGGCATGGCCTGGGTCAGAAAGTAGTGCCAGGGCTTGATGTGGCCCCAGGCGTTGGCGTAGCGTTCGGCGGTCTGGCGAAACAGGATGTTGTTGCGGTAGGCCAGCAAATCATCGGTGCCCTGGGCGTTCACTTGCCAGAGCATCGGACCCAGCCAGCAAGCCACCGTGAGCAGCAACACCAGCAAGCCCGCCAGCGCCCGCCAGCGCCAGACCTTGTCTTCGTCATTGACCGCCGCCGGGTTCTTCACCCACAGGGCCAAAGGCAACAACATCAACAACGGCAGGAACCCCACACCCTTGGTCATGATGCCCAGGCCCATGGCGACCCAGCTCACGAAATACCAGCGCCAATGAGGGCCGGTGATGAAGTGGCGCACCAGGCCGTAACAGCCCAGCGTGATCCAGAACGTGACCAGTGCGTCGATTTGCGCGGCTTTGCCCTGAAGCAGGAATTGCGGCGTGAACGCCAGAATCAACACCGCCCAGAAGGCCACCTGCTGATTCCACAACCGCTTGCCGAGGTCGTGCACCAGCAGCAGCGTGCCCACCGCCGCAAAAACGCTGGGCAGCAGAAACGACACCTTCAGGTGGCCAATCAACGCAAAAAATGCCGCGCTGATCCACATGAATACGGGCGGTTTGTCGGGGTAAAACTCACCCCCGCGTGTGGGAAACAGCCATTGCCCGCTCTCCACCATTTCGCGCGCGATCTGCGCAAAACGCGGCTCATCGGCCGGCCAGGGGTAGCGCAGGCCCACCCCCAGAAACAACACCACCATCAACGCCACCAGCCACCAGAAAGTGGCACGGCGCGCATCAAAATCAGACAACGGGTTGTTGGGCATCGTCATTCGCGTGTTCAATCTTGTAGCGGCGCAGCCGCTGTTTGAAACCATGGTGGTAGAGGTAGAGGCCCAGCGCGGTGGAGCACACCAGCAG
This sequence comes from Hydrogenophaga crassostreae, assembly GCF_001761385.1. Taxonomy (GTDB): domain Bacteria; phylum Pseudomonadota; class Gammaproteobacteria; order Burkholderiales; family Burkholderiaceae_C; genus Hydrogenophaga; species Hydrogenophaga crassostreae. The sequence continues at coordinate 4,791,763 of NZ_CP017476.1, forward strand.
GCCCAGACTGATCCAGAGCTTGGAGCCATCGTGCAGCGCGAAACCCGCGCCCGCAAAACTGAAGATCATCATCTGCGGCAAGTAACCCGGCAGGCTGCCGAGAAACACCGAGCTCAACCGCAGATCCGACAAAGCTGCCGCGATGTTGGTCACCAGGTTGCTGCCCACCGGCATCAGGCGGATCACACACACCCAGATCCAGGTGTCTTCGGCCAGCACGGCCTTGATCAAGGCAATCTTGCGCTCATAGCGTTTGCGCACCCAGACCAGGCTCAGGCGCTGTACCGCAAACATGGTGAGCAAAGCGCCCAAGCCTGTGAGCAGGGTACCAATCAGCGCACCATTCAGTCCACCGAACAAGATACCGCAGCTCAATGCCAACACCTGGCGCGGGCCACCCAGGGCGGTGTAAACCACCGAACCCACAATGAAGACGGGCCAGGCGACGGTCCAGTGCTGCGCAAACAGGCGCTGCAGCAACACATCTTCGGTGACAGGGCCCCACCAGCCCAGATGAATCGAGAAAAATGCCAGGCCCAGAGCGAGCGCAAGCAGCAGCGGCTTAAGCAGGCTTTTCATGGTCGGCGGGCGCCACTTGCTGGTGCCCTGCAATCACGGGTCGCTTGGCACGGCGCGCCAGCCAGGCCACACCCGCCATGTCGACCAGACCCACCCACAGGCGGTTCCAGGCGGTGTACTTCGAAACCCCCACGCTGCGTGCGCGGTGGTTCACAGGCACCACACGGATCGTGCCGCCGATGCGGCAGACCAGCGCAGGAATGAAGCGGTGCATATGGTCAAAGTAAGGCAATACCGCCCATGTCTGTTTGGGGATGAGCTTCAACCCACAGCCCGAATCTGGCACCTGATCGTTCAGGAGGCGCTGGCGAACGCCATTGGCAATGCGCGACTGGAATTTTTTCCATTCCGTGTCCTGGCGGTTCTTGCGGTAGCCGGCAATGCAGAAATGTTCGGTCGACGGTGCAATTTCTTGCGCAGCGCGCAAAAGTTCGGGAATGTCGGCCGGGTCGTTTTGGCCGTCACCATCGATGGTCACGAGAAAGCGGCCCTGCGCATGGCGCGCAGCGGTGGCCACCGCCGTGCTCTGGCCCACGCTGGCCTGGTGCTGTATCAACTGCCCCTGGGCGCCCAGGTCTTTGCACGCCTGCACGAATTCGGCGGCGGTGCCGTCGGTGCTGCCGTCGTCCACCAGAACCACTTCAAAGCGACAGACCGGCGACAAGGCCGCCGCGACCTCGCCCACCAGCGTGCCGATGTTGCCCGCCTCGTTCTTGGCAGGAATCAACACCGAAATCAAAGGCGCAACGGGATCGGGGGTAACAGCGTGGGTGGTGGTCATGTTGGCATCAAAAAGATCGCCCAAGGCAGGCGCCTTCGAGGCACAAAACCCCGGAGTCTGGCGCCCCGAGCTTAAGGCCACCTGAGCGTGGCACGCCTCGGAGCGAGCCCGGTATTGTCCCATTCCTCAAGCGCCACCCCTTCACCAGCCCAGCCCCAGGTGCAGCGGCAGGTAGACCGCCATGCCGACAATGATGGTTCCCAACACGCCTCGTTGCCAGTAAAACCAGGCCAGACCGGCGACCGTCGCATACACGCGAGCGTCCGACCAGGGGGTCACCAGCGCGCCCTGAGCCATGACAACCTCGGGAATCACCACCGCAGCCAGCGCGGCAATTGGCGCGTAGTTCAGCCCCCGCTGGGCCCAGCGCGGCAAGGTCCACGGTCGACTGGAGATGAAAAACAGGCTGCGCGTCAGCACGCTCACCACCCCCAGCGCAAGGATGGTGATCAGGGTGCGCAGGTCCAGATCAAACACGGTGTGCTCCAGAGGGGCCGCGCGGCGCGCGCACCGATTCGATCACCAGGCATACAGCGACCGCACTGGCGATCGCCACCACAATGTTGAGCTTCAAAGGCAATGCCCATGCCGCCACGGCAGCGGTCCCTGCCACCCCCACCGAGACCACGCGCAGGCCCGACGTTGCCATAGAGGCGAGCACACCCACCAGAGCAAGAATGCCGGCAAAACCCAGGCCCCAGGCCGGGGGAATGGCGTTTGACAAGGCGATGCCCAACAGGCTGGCGCCCATCCAGGCCACGTAGTTGATGGCGCAGTTGCCCATCATGTAAGCCTGCTGGCTGAGCCGTTCCTGATCCGTCACACCGGGCACCGGGAAACGCCGGGTGAAAAACACATAGGTCAGATCGACCATCACATAGCCGCTGACCAGGCGCTGCCAAAGCGGCAGGTGCATCATGTAAGGCCGCAGGTGGGCCGAGAACACAACAAAACGCAGGTTGACACAGAATGCAGCCGCCACAATCACCCACACCGGCGCGCCACCAATGAGCATGGGCACAGCGGCCAGTTGTGCGCTGCCGGCGAAGACGATCAGCGTCATCAACACCGCCTCCAATACCGACAGCCCCGACGTCACCATCGCCACACCGGTCATCAGGCCCCAGGCGGCTATGCCCATGGAAACGTTGCTCTGGTCCCGCACGCCTTCCCAGAACTCGGGCTGACGCCGTATTTCCTTCTGGAAAAACATCAGCGGGGCTCTCGCGATGGGGCAGCGGTAAACACCTGCCCCACCTGAACGCGCATGCCACGCAGGAAATCCGCCACAGGCAACCGCTTGCCACCGGCCCGCTGCAACTCGGTCAGGCACAACACGCCGTCACCCGTGCAAACATGGATACCAAGGCTGTCCACCCCCAATACCTCGCCCGCGGCGCCCGCGCCGCCGGGTTCGACATGGGCAGCCCAGATCTTGACGGCCTCGCCATCCAGCATGCCTGCGGCACCCGGTGCCGGGTTGAATGCCCGCACCCTGCGTGCGATGTCCGCCGCAGGGTCGCTCCATTGAACAGCGGCCTCGGCTTTGTCAATCTTGTGGGCGTAGGTCACGCCGGCCTCAGGCTGGGCCTCGGCGGTCAAGCCACCACAGGCCGCCAGTTCCAAAGCCTCGACAATCAAACGCCCGCCAAGATCTGCCAGCTTGTCGTGCAACACGCCCGTGGTGTCTTCGGGGCCGATCGCCCAGGCTTCGCGCAACAACATGGCGCCCGTGTCCAGACCCGCGTCCATCTGCATGATCGTCACACCCGTCTGTGCATCGCCCGCTTCAATAGCCCGGTGGATCGGCGCAGCACCGCGCCAGCGCGGCAACAGCGACGCATGGATATTCAGACAGCCTTTGGCCGGTGCATCCAGCACCCACTGCGGCAGGATCAGCCCATAGGCGGCAACGACCATCACCTCGGCCCCGGCTTGCCGAATCGCCTCCTGCGCGGCAGCGGCCTCTTCAGGGAACTTCCCATCCAGGCGAAGGCTCCGCGGCTGAGCCACGGGCATGTTGTGGGCCACAGCGTATTGCTTGACGGGCGAGGCTTGCAGCTTCATACCCCGTCCAGCGGGCCGGTCAGGCTGGCTGAGCACCAACGCCACTTCAAATCCGGCCCGATGCAAGCGCTCCAGCGCCACCCGGGCGAATTCCGGCGTACCGGCAAAGATGATTTTCATGAAAGGGTGCGGCAGAGAGCGGTGCGTTGAATTCGTTTCACTCAATCCCGCTCGGCTTCGCGCTGGGCCTTGATCATTTTGCTTTTGATGCGGTTGCGCTTGAGAGGCGACAGGTACTCCACGAAGACCTTGCCCAACAGGTGATCCATTTCATGTTGAATGCACACAGCCAACATGTCTTCTGCCTCGATCACCCGCGATTGACCGGTTTCGTCCAACGCTCGAACCCTCACCGCAACCGATCGCTCCACCCCGTCATAAATGCCCGGCACCGACAGGCAACCCTCTTCGCCCTTGCGGGTTTCCGGGCTGGCCCATTCGATTTCAGGGTTGATCAGAACGATCCGCTGATCACGGGTTTCGCTGACGTCAATCACCACCAGCCGCTCGTGCACATCAACCTGCGTCGCGGCCAGACCGATGCCGCTGGCTTCGTACATGGTGGCGAACATGCGCTCGATCAGTTCCTGAACCCGGGCATCCACAGCCGCCACTGGGCGGGCCACAGTATTCAGCCTGGGATCAGGAAAGCAAAGAATGGGAAGCAACTCGGGCGAATTCATGGCGAAGAAAGAATGGTAAAAACGAAGCGACCAACCCGTGGCCAATGCGCATTTCTGCTCAGTGGCAATGACATGCACACGGGTTTGTCGCTATTTTCGCCACTTTTGCGCCCGCCTGCCTGCCTGATTTGCCATAAACATTGCCTAATCAAGGGCTTGGGCGCAAAATCAAATGCGAATTATCAAGTCAAAAAGCACCCTGCCACCCGCATGGCCCGAGCGGCTGCGTGAGTGATGGTGTGCCCCAGGGGCCCGTACATGCCATTGAACCTTATCTCGTCCACCCGTTCCTCGATCTCACTGCGTTCCTTGACGGGCGGTGCTTTGCTGCTCGGCCTGCTGGCCAGCAGCAGTGTTTGGGCACAAACCTACCCCATTACCGAGGGCCAGCGCGCTCGGGCCAGCGCCGTCGCGCAAGCCGGGGTGCCCCTGTCTGAGCTGGCGGCCAATGCGCCTTCGAGCTACAAAGTCGTTCGTGGTGACACGCTCTGGCGCATTTCTGGGCTGTTCCTGAAAAGCCCCTGGCGCTGGCCAGAGCTCTGGGGCATGAACCTTGAAGAAATCAAGAACCCCCACCGCATCTACCCTGGCCAGGAGCTGTTCCTCGACATCAGCAACGGCCGTGCCCGCCTGACGACCAGCCGGCCTGGTGGCATTGAAACCATCCGGGTCTCGCCGCGCACCCGCTCGGAGAGCGTGTCTGAGTCCGCGATCCCGCCGGTCGATATGCAGCAAATTGAAGCCTTCCTGGCCGAGCCGCTGATCGTGGACGAAAAGACCTACGTGCGAGCACCCCGCATCGTGGCCACCCCTGAAAACCGCGTCTTGCTGAGCGTGGGCGATCGCGCCTATGCCCGGTCAACCTATGGCTCGTCCGTGGACGGCCTGATCGAGCCACTGAGCACCGCCCCTGGCAAGCCTCGCAAATACCGCGTGTTCCGCGACGCCACGGCGTTGAAAGACCCGAGCACCGGCGAGGTGTTGGCCTATGAAGCCCAATACATCGGCAAAGCCAATATCGTGCGCAGCGAAGAAATGCGCCAGATCGAAAAGGCGCCAGAGCCAGCCGAAACGATGAAGGCGCCGGCACGTGAAGACGTGTACAAAGCGCAATTCGACAACACCAGCAGCAATGTCGAGCGCGTGCAAGTCAAGGAAGCCGCACCGAGCAAGGCCAGCGAAGCGCCAGGTCAGGAACTGATTCCTGCTTCTCTCGACATCACTGCCGCAAAAGAAGAGATTCGTGTAGGCGACCGTTTGCTGCCCGAGCCACCGCGCGAATTCTCCAATTACGTCCCAGCGGCAGCGCCCGCCGACATGAGTGGTCAGATCGTTTCGGTCTATGGCGACGCTGTGCATTACGCCGCCCAGAACCAGGTGGTCTCCATCAACCGCGGCGCATCACAGGGCATCACCAACGGACAGGTGTTTGCACTGCTGCGCGACTCCAACACCATCGTTGACAAGACCGACGAAAGCCGCCCAACCATTCGCCTGCCAGGCGAACGCAACGGCCTGATGATGGTTTTCCGCACCTTTGACCGGGTGTCCTACGCGGTGGTCTTGCAGATCAGCGATGGCGTCAAGGTGGGTGACCGCTTCGTCAGTCCCTGACGGCGCATGGCCAGAGATGAACTGGCCGCCTGGCTAAGGCTGACGCTCACGCCTGGCGTGGGCAACGAGGCAGCCCGCAAGCTGCTCGCGGCCTTTGGGCTGCCAGGCGCTGTATTCGGTCAGTCGCCATCGGCCTTGCGTGCCGTGGTTGGCGAGCGCTTGGCCACCGCCTTGCAGATCACCCCCGATTCACTGGACGCAGAAGTTGACAAGCTTGGGCTGTGGCTCGCGCCCCCCGACCACCATCTGCTGACCATCGGTGACGCCGCCTTCCCCCCGGCCTTGCTGCAAATGGCCGATCCCCCGCTGTTGCTGTACGTGGTGGGGCAACTGGAAGCGCTGGGGCGCCCCAACAAAATCGCCATCGTGGGGAGCCGAAACCCCACCCCCCAGGGACACATCAACGCCCGTCAATTTGCGGCCGCCCTCGGTGAGTCAGGGCTTTGCATTGTGTCGGGCCTTGCACTGGGTGTTGACGGCGCCGCCCATGAAGGCGCGCTGGACGTCGACGCGCCGACCATTGCCGTGGTGGGCACCGGGCTCGACAGGGTCTACCCCAAACGCCATCACGATCTGGCCCACCGCATCACCGAGCGAGGCGCCATCGTGAGCGAATATGCGCTTGGCACACCACCGCTGCCAGCGCACTTCCCTCAACGCAACCGCATCATTGCAGGCCTCTGCCAGGGCACACTGGTGATCGAAGCTGCTGTGGCCTCAGGCTCCCTGATCACCGCCCGCCTCGCCACAGAAATGGGGCGCGAAGTGTTCGCCATCCCTGGATCGATCCACGCACCCCAGGCGCGCGGCTGTCACGCGCTCATCAGGCAAGGGGCCAAGCTGGTGGAATCGGCCCAGGATGTGCTCGAAGACCTGCAGTGGGACAGCGGCCCCGTTCATCGCGGCCATCCAGCGCCCGGTAAAGATGAACAGCCCGCCAAAGAAAGCAGCCTGCTCACCGCCCTGGGCCACGACCCCGTCAGCCTCGATGCCCTGCAAGCCCGCACCGGCCTACCCACCCCAGACCTCCAGGCCCAGCTGCTGGAACTCGAACTCAACGGCCAAGCAGCCCGCCTGCCCGGCAGCCTGTTCCAGCGCCTGAACCAAGGCTAGGGATGCTCTGCATAACCCGCGTCGTGCGCGGGGGGCCGACAAATTGCATGGCTTTTGTAGGCCGGGTTTCGGCCCGGTGGCCGAGGTACTTTCTTTTGCTCCGCCAAAAGCAAGTACCCAAAGAAAAGGCGAGCCGAAGTCCGGGCCGCTACGCGGTGCCTTGCGCTGCTCGCATCGAACGGGCTCGGGCTGAACTCGCTTCGCTCAGACAACGCCCTCCCTGATCCGTTCGCTGCTGTGCTGCTCAGCCCGGCCACACGGCAGGTGGAGAAAATGCGGATTCAAGGCACGCATGCCTCCGGAGCGCGAGCCTTAAATCCAGATCGCTGTCGATCTGGATTTGCCCGTCGGCCAGCGTTGCCCCTTGGGGGGGGTGACGGCGATGCCAGCGCGGGGGGGCTATTCACCTAGTTGCCTTTGTAGGCCGGGTCTCGGCCCGGCGGCCGAGGTACTTTTCTTTGCTTCGCCAAAGAAACGTACCCAAAAGAAAGGCGAGCCGAAGTCCAGGCCGCTTCGCGGTGCCATTCGCTGCTGCGCTGCTCAGCCCGGCCACACGGCAAGTGGAGAAAATGCGGATTCAGGGAAGCCATGCTTCCGGAGCACGTGCCCTACACCCAGAACGCCGTCGATCTGGCTTTGCCAGTCGGCCAGCGTTGCCCCTTGAGGGGCGGAGCTGCACACGCAGTGAGCAGCGATGGGGGGAGCCTAGTTCGTGCCGTCGATCTGGCTTTACCAGTCGACCAGCGTTGCCCCCTTGAGGGGGTGACGGGCCACGCAGTGAGCCCGGCGCGGGGGTGGGCTAATTCAACAGCCGCTCTGGGTTGGCATCCAGCTTGGCCAACGCATCGCGGGTTGCGCGCACGGTCAGCGCCTCGTCTTCGCTTGGCACAAGCAGCCCGGCCTGCAAATAGGCAGCGACCCGGGTGGCCTGAATCAGGAAGCAGCGCCCGCCATTGGTCACAAACAGGTACAGCTGCCCACGTTCGCTGCGCCAGGCCAGCTGCACGCTGTTGAACTTGCTGTTGTGGTCCAGCCCGAACCACGAACCGATCTGCAGCTCGGTTGCCCAAGCGCGCATGGCCTCGTTGGGTTTGCTGCCGCCGTGCTTGATCACCTCGATATTGCTGGCGTCCACGCCCGTGATCATCTCGATGCTGTCGTTGTCCAGATCCAGGTCGCCCACACCACCTTCGGGCAGGTAGTCTTCCAGATGTGCCAGGCGTTCAGACAGTTTGTCGAGACTTTCTTGTGGAATGGCCTCGGTGCGCGACATGAAAGCATCGGCCAGCGTGTCGCTGACCGATTTGATGTTCTGGTCTTGCAGGCTCGCGGGGTAACCCAACAAGCCCATGCCCTGGCGCAACCGCTGCAAGAGGCTGGGCAATTGCTGAATCACACGGGCCCGGTCGTTGCGGTGGGGCTTGGCGCTTGCTGCCCAGAGCAACTCCGAAGCAACCTTCTTCAGCGAAGTGGTTTCTTCGTGCTTGATCCCGTATTTGACACTGGCCACGGCCAGCACTTCGACCCACACCTTGAACAGGAACTCACGAATCTCATCGCGCACAGGGACATCGTCGAGCAACTTGCGCAGCTCAATCGTGTACTGCACCGACCACGTCTCTTTTTGCTCAACCTGCTGCGCAACCGACACGTAGCGCTTCGTGGTGTTCTGCTCACTGAGGTAAGTGGAGAGGAATTTCTGGAATTCGTCATACACCAGCTGAAAAACGCGCCGCCCCGTTTCGGGGTACTGCTCGATCACTTGCACCACGCGCTTGATCTCGGTTTCCAGCGCCGCAGCGCCCACACCCGACTCAAAGCCCATCACGCAAGATCCCATGCGGTCGATCAGTTTGCGGGCAGGGTGTTGCAGTGCGCTGAAAAACTCTGGTTCAGCGAGGGCCACCCGCAACACCGGTATTTGCAATCGCGCAAACCAGACCCGCACCGCAGCGGGAATCCGTTCTTCGGCCAGAATGCTCTGGAACATCAAAGCCACCACTTCAATGGTGGCCTTCTCGGTTGAGGTGCTGGCCGCCTGCTTGAGCTCTGTGCTGCGCTTGCGGATGGCTGAGGCCGTGTGCTCCACATGGGAGGCATCCATGGGAATGGCGTCGCCAGAGCCGGTGCTGCCACCTTGCAAGGCGGCCGCTTCCGACCGCGCCAAGGGCACCATGCGCTGAATGGCCTGCTGCAGCTTGGGGGAAGGCTCCATCAACTGGGTCGCTTCAAAATCGCCACCGATGCGCTCTGTCAGCAAGCGCTTGAGACGACCCACGACACCCTGAGCGCGCATGCGCGCCCGAGCCAGCGGCGTGGAGCCCGTGAGCAACCGGGTCTCATCGTTCACGCCCATGACCGACGACGCGGCACCACTGCGAGAAGTGCCCGAGCCCGTGCTCACCCCACCCCGGTTGGCGCCGTGTTGGCCACCCTGTTGGGCGCTGCCGCCTTGCGACCCGGCGCCAGCTGACCCACCCGAAAAACCACTGCGACCGGAGCCGCCACCTTGGCCGCCAGAAGAATCACCACCGCCGGCGCCTGAATCGAACCCGCCCGAGCCTGAGCCAGCATCAAATCCACCAGAGCCCGATGTGCCACCGCCTTCTCTGCTGGATCCGTCCTTGTTGCCGGGACCCGGTGGCCCGCCAGGTGAACGGGCGCCGGGTGCTCTTTTGACCAGCGACTGGAGGTCAATCTCTTTCATGACGCCACTGGACACGAGGAATTCGTTGGCGGCCTTGTAGGCGGCCAGCATTTTTTCGGCCAGAACCGGCGCAAGGGTGTCTTGCACCATTTGCCAGCCTTCGCGCCCCATTTGCACGTCAATCCACTGGTCGACCAAAATGCGGCAAACCACATCGGGCAGCAACACGTCGCCGCGCGGAAGCTCCTGGCGTTTTTCGAGATGCTGAATGCGCAAACGCAATTCGTTGAGTTCCGAGGAGGACTTTTCAAGCACGCGCATGGCCAGGCGCGAAGCCAGAATCTGATCGTCGATCACCCCTTCGGCAATCAACTCCAGCCGCCCGGGAGCAGTCAGGCCATTGTTGCCCGAGTTGTTGAAACGCGGCAACAGGGTTCGCTGCAGGGCCTTGCGTGATTGATTGAGCCAGGTCGTCTGGCTCTTTTGAAACAGCAACCAGGCGTCGCGCCGCTCTTGCATTTCGCGGGCCGGACCGGCCTGATCCAGAACAGACACGAGGTGGTTCTCGCACGCCTTGACGAGATCAGGTAACACCCGTCCCACGTGAACCACAAAGAGTTCACGGGCCTGTTTGGCCAGAGATGAAACGTGCTGATCGGGTGAGGTCACAATAAAGTCAGTATGACACGAATGGTCTCGTTTTCCGGGATGCAAAGTGAAGACAAACGGCGAAGGCACCCGCAAACAGGCCCGCTCGATCGTCAAAACACAAAATCGAACACCTTCAGCTTAACCTGCAAGCGTTCTCAAATACAACCTCACGAGACGGCGTGAATCCATGCAACACCGGTTGGCACAAACTCACACGCCCGAAAACCTCAGACCACCGCGCCGCTGTTGGGATCGTTCGGGTCTTCTTCACCGGTCTTGGGGCTCGACTTGATCAGGTCTTCACGCTTGATGCCCAGCCACATGGCAATGGCTGCGGCCACAAAAACCGAAGAGTAGATGCCAAACAGAATGCCGATGGTCAGCGCCAGCGCAAAATAGTGCAGGGTCGGGCCACCAAACAGCAGCATGGACAACACCATGATCTGGGTCGAACCGTGGGTGATGATGGTCCGGCTGATGGTCGACGTGATGGCGTTGTCGATGATCTGCGGCGTGGTCTTCTTGCGGTGGCGCCGGAAACTCTCGCGGATCCGGTCAAAAATCACCACCGACTCGTTCACCGAATAGCCCAGGACCGCCAACACCGCGGCCAACACCGCCAGTGAAAACTCCCACTGGAAAAAGGCGAAAAAGCCCAGAATGATGATCACATCGTGCAAGTTGGCAATGATGGCCGAGACAGCGTATTTCCACTCGAACCGCACGGCCAGATAAATCATGATGCCGGCGATCACCAGGGCCAATGCCTTCAGCCCGTCTTCCACCAGCTCCTGACCTACCTGCGGGCCCACAAATTCCGACCGGCGCAACTCGACTTTCGGGTTCTGGGCCTGAAGCGCGGCCAGCACCGTTTCGCTTTGCTGCCCCGAACTCTTGCCCTCCTGCACCGGCAAGCGCAGCAACACATCGCGCGACGTGCCGAAGTTCTGCACCGGTATGTCGGCATAGCCCAGTGTTTCAACCACTTGCCGCACGGCCCCCAGATCGGCCGGCTGCTCGTAGGCAACCTCCATCACGGTGCCGCCGGTGAACTCCACCGAAAGGTTCAGGCCACGCAAGACCAGAAATGCCACGGCGGCCACGAAGGTGATCGCAGAGATCGCGTTCAGCACCAAAGCGTGCTTCATGAACGGGATATCGCGTTGAATGCGGAAAAATTCCATGTCGCTTATTCCTGATGGGGAATTTTCAGAGAAAGCTCATATGCGAAAAGCGCATGTGACGCTGCAACTAAAAATTCCATGTCGCTTATTCCTGATGGGGAATTCTCAGAGAAAGCTCATTGGCGCAATGCGCCATTGATGCTGAACTGAAAATTCCATTTTGGGTGTGCCCTGCTTCAACCGCTGCGTTATTCGCCTGTGACCGCGGGCACATTCGTGCCGCTGCCGCCTGCTCGCCAAACCGTGCCAATGGCCACCGATTTGAGTTTCTTCTTGCGGCCGTACCAGAAATTCACCAATCCGCGCGAGAAAAACACGCTGGAGAACATGCTGGTCAGAATGCCGATGCAATGCACCACGGCAAACCCGCGCACCGGGCCCGAACCAAAAATCAGCAACGCCACGCCGGCAATCAGCGTCGTGATGTTGGAATCGAGAATCGTGCCCCAGGCATGCTCGTAGCCCGCATTGATGGCCGACTGCGGCGCCGCACCATTGCGCAGCTCTTCCCGCACCCGCTCGTTGATCAGCACGTTGGAGTCAATCGCCATACCCAGCGCCAGCGCCATGGCGGCAATACCCGGCAGGGTGAGCGTGGCCTGCAACATCGACAGCACCGCCACCAGAAGCAGCAGGTTCAGGCCCAAGGCCAGGCTGGAGAACACACCAAACAGCATGTAATACGCGCACATGAAGGCCACGATCACCGCAAAGCCCCACATCACGCTGTTAAAGCCCTTGGCAATGTTCTCGGCACCCAGGCTCGGGCCGATGGTGCGTTCTTCGATGATTTCCATGGGCGCGGCCAGCGAGCCGGCGCGCAGCAGCAAGGCCAGATCGCTGGCCTCATTGACACCCATGCTGCCCGAAATCTGGAAACGGTTGCCCAGCTCACCGCGGATGGTGGCCACCGAAATCGCCTCGCCCTTACCCTTTTCAAACAAGATGATGGCCATGCCCTTGTTCAGGTTTTCACGGCTCACGTCGCGCATGATGCGCCCGCCCGTGGCGTCCATCACCAGCGTCACGCTGGGTTGCTGATCGCGGCTGTCGAAACCCGCCTGGGCGTCGGTCAGGTTCTCGCCGGTGGTCAACACCTGCTTTTTCACAATCGCCGGCCGGCCGTCGCGGGTGGGGAAGCTGTCTGAACCAAAAGGCACCGGCCCGGTGCCATCGGCCGCAGCGCGGCCTTCCGAGCTCTCGTCAATCAGGCGCATCTCCAGCGTGGCGGTGCGACCCAGAATGTCTTTGGCCTTGGCCGTGTCCTGCACCCCTGGCAACTGCACCACGATGCGGTCGGCACCCTGCTGCTGAATCACGGGCTCGGACACACCCAGTTCGTTGATCCGGTTGTGCAGGGTGGTGATGTTCTGTTTGAGCGCCTGGCTTTGAACGGCGAGGGCCGCCTGGGGCTTCAGGCTGAGCGACAACCGCAGGTCGCCGTCGGTGGCGGCCGGTCCTTCTTCCAGATCGGGAAACTGGTCGAGCACCACGTCGCGCGCCGCTTCCAGCGTTTGCTCGTCGCGCGCACGCACTTCAATCGTCGTGCCGGAGCGGGCAATGCCGCCGTGGCGCACATCTTTTTCGCGCAAGGCCGAGCGCAAGTCGGTGCCCAGCACGTCCATACGGCGCTGCACAGCCGCCGGCATGTCCACCTGCAACATGAAGTGAACGCCACCGCGCAAATCGAGACCCAGGTACATGGGCGAAGCGCCCATCGCGGCCAGCCAGGCCGGGGTGCGCGGCACCAGGCTCAGCGCCACCACATGGGTCGGGTTGGCAGGGTCGGCATTGAGCGCGCGTTCGATGGTGTCGCGGGCCTTGATCTGCTGATCGGTGGTTTCAAAGCGTGCCCGAACCGAGTTGCCTTCGAACTGGATGCGCGTGGCGGGCACATTCGCGGCCGCCAGCGCCTGCTCCACCTGGGTCACCGTGTTCAGGTCGACCTTGACCGTGGTGCGCGCCGCAGACACCTGCACCGCAGGGCTCTCGCCAAACAGGTTGGGCAAGGCGTAAATCGCCCCGATCAACAAGGCGACCACGATGATCACGTATTTCCACAGGGGGTATCGGTTCATATTTCAGACGCTTTCAGCGCAGGGGAGCAGATGTAGGCAGCGCGTTGCGGGCAGGTTCAACTTCAATCGCCAATCGCGCTGCGCTCAACGGGCTTTCGCCCAGGGCGCCGCGGAACCGGCTCTGCCGGGCCGCCAGCGCCGCCCCCTTGAGGGGGTCGCGCGCAGCGCGGCAGGGGGGAGACTACTTGACGGTGCCTTTGGGCAAAACCTGCGTCACGGCCGAGCGCTGCATCTGCACTTCGACGCCGGCGGCGAGCTCAACGCTCACATAGGCTTCACCGATTTTGGACACTTTGCCCAGGAAACCACCAGCGGTCACGACTTCGTCGCCTTTGGCCAGGGCTTCCACCATGGCTTTGTGCTCTTTCTGGCGCTTCATCTGGGGGCGGATCATGACGAAATACAGCACCACAAACATCAACACCAGAGGCAACAGGCCCATGATGGTGGACTGGGTATCGCCGCCAGCGGCGGCTTGGGCGTAAGCAGAAGAAATGAACACGGGAAAGCTCTCCAACGGAATCGATTGAAACAACGCCGGTCGCGCGTTGACGGCCTGCAAACAAGCCGCCCGAACGCGCCGGGCTCAGCCCGCGATTGTATGCCGCGCCTCTCTATTGAGGGGCGCGGCGAATCACCGGCCCCATCAGATGGGGCGCAGGCTCACAAGTTCAACCTCAAGCCACCCGGGCCTCGGCGCTCTCGCCCGCCGCCCAGCGGGCCTGCAAATCGGCCCAGCGGCTGCGCGCGGCGGCCAGGTTGCGGTCTTTCACATGACCATAACCCTTGATCAGGTCGGGCACACGGGCGATGTCCAGCGCCAACGCCAGGTTGCCTGCATCGAGGTCGCTCAGCAAGCCTTCGATGGCTGTGCGGTATTCGGCGATGAGGGCGCGCTCGGTGCGCCGCTCGTCGGTGTAGCCAAACACGTCCAGCGCCGTTCCACGCAGGCCTTTGAACTTGGCCAGCCAGCCAAACGCGGTGAACATGAAGGGGCCATAGGCCTTCTTGATCAGTTCGCCTTTGGCGTTTTTCTTCGCGGTCAGCGGTGGCGCCAGGTGCACGCGCAGCTTGTAGTCGCCTTCAAACTGGCTGGCGATGCGCTCATGGAACGCCTTGTCGCTGTGCAGGCGGGCCACTTCGTACTCGTCCTTGTAGGCCATGAGCTTGAACAGGTTGCGTGCCACGGCCATCGTCAGATCCGACTTGCCCAGGGCCGCCTCGACCTTGCGCACGCGGTCCACAAACCGCAGGTAGTCGGCGGCATAGGCCGCGTTCTGGTAGTCCGTCAAAAACGCCACCCGACGCTCAATCACCGTCGCCACGGTTTCGCGCGGCTTGAACTGAATCACCTTCGCGCCGCCGCCGCTCAACAAGCCGGCAAAGGCCTGGGGGTCGTGTGCGGCGCGGCGGCCCCACTCAAATGCGGTCTTGTTGTTGGCCACCTGAACGCCGTTGAGCTCGATGGCCCGCATCAGCGAGGCAAACGCCAGCGGCACCCAGCCGCGCTGCCAGGCGTAGCCCAGCATCATGGGGTTGGTGTAAATGCTGTCGCCCATCAGTTTCGAGGCCGCCGTTTCGGCGTCGAGCACGCCCACATCGTCTGTCCCCAGATTGCTCACCAGCGTGTCCACACAGGCTTGCGCCGGGTTTTGCCAGTCGATGTTGGTCACGAAAGCGGCCGTGGGCGTGGCGTTGGCGTTGAGCGCCACATGGCTGCGCCCGGCGCGCAGGCGCTGCCAGGTTTCCTTGTTGGCCGCCACCAGCGGGTCGCAACCGATCACCAGATCGGCCGAGGCCGAACCCACGCGGGTGGTGCGAATGTCTTCCTGTCGCGCGCCGATCAGCACATGGCTCCAGGTCGCACCGCCCTTTTGGGCCAGACCTGCCGCATCTTGCGTGACGATGCCTTTGCCTTCCATGTGCGCGGCCATGCCCAGCAACTGGCCGATGGTGATCACGCCCGTGCCACCCACGCCCGCCACGATCACACCCCAGGCTTCTGCGCCCAGGCGCGGCAGCGCCGGCTCGGGCACATCGCCGCCGGTCCAGACCGGCTTGTCGGCACCCTGGCCCTTTTTGCGCAGCTTGCCGCCGTCGACGGTCACAAAGCTCGGGCAGAAGCCCTTCACGCAGGAAAAGTCTTTGTTGCAGCTGCTCTGGTTGATGGTGCGCTTGCGGCCGAATTCGGTCTCCAGCGGCTCCACGCTCAGGCAGTTCGATTGCACGCCGCAGTCGCCACAGCCCTCACAAACCAGCTCGTTGATGATCACGCGCTCGGTCGGCTCGACCATGGTGCCGCGCTTGCGGCGGCGGCGCTTTTCGGTGGCGCAGGTCTGGTCGTAAATGATGACCGTGGTGCCCTTGATTTCGCGGAACTCGCGCTGCACCGCATCCAGCGTGTCGCGGTGCTGGATCGCGATGCCGCTGGGCAGGCCGGTGATGCTGTCGTACTTCTCGGGCTCGTCGGTCACGATGATGATCTTCACCGCGCCTTCGGCGCGCATGCTCTGTGCGATCTGCACCACCGAGTGGCCCTCGGGCCGCTCGCCCACCTGTTGGCCGCCGGTCATGGCGACTGCGTCGTTGTAGAGCACCTTGTAGGTGATGTTCACGCCGGCCGCGATGCTCTGGCGGATCGCCAGAATGCCGCTGTGGAAATAGGTACCGTCGCCCAGGTTGGCGAACATGTGCTGGTCATTGCTGAACGGCTGCTGGCCCATCCACGGCACGCCTTCACCGCCCATTTGCGTGAAGCCCACGGTGGCGCGGTCCATCCAGATCGTCATGAAATGGCAGCCGATGCCGGCCATGGCGCGCGAGCCTTCGGGCACCTTGGTCGACGTGTTGTGCGGGCAGCCCGAGCAAAACCAGGGCTGGCGCTCGGCACCGTCAACGCCCTTGGTCAGCAGCGTCTGCATGGATTGCTCTTGCGCCGTGAGGATGGCCAGTTGGGTGTCGATGCGTGCCTGCACGTCTTCCGGCACGCCCAGCTTGCGCAGCCGCTTGGCGATGGCGCGGGCAATGATGGCCGGGTTCAGGTCGGCGTTGGCGCGCAACAGGTGGTGCGCGCTGGGGTTGGGCATGGACCATTCGCCGCCGGTGAAGTCGCCTTCGACCTCGTCGAACTTGCCCAGGATGTTGGGGCGCACATCGGCGCGCCAGTTGTACAGCTCTTCCTTCAGCTGGTATTCGATGACCTGGCGCTTCTCTTCCACCACCAGAATCTCGTGCAGCCCGGTGGCGAATTCGCGCGTGGTCTGCGCTTCCAGCGGCCACACCACGGCCACCTTGTGCAGCCGCAGGCCAATGCGCTGGCAGGTCGCATCGTCCAGGCCCAGATCGAGCAGCGCCTGGCGCGTGTCGTTGTAGGCCTTGCCGCTGGCGATCACGCCAAAGCGGTCGTGCGGCCCGGCGATCACGTTGTGGTTCAGCTTGTTGGCGCGGATGTAGGCCAGCGCTGCGTACCACTTGTAGTCGAACAGGCGCGCTTCCTGCTCCAGCGCCGCGTCGGGCCAGCGGATGTGCACGCCGCCAGGGGGCATGTCGAACTCGGGGACCACGATGTTGATGCGCTCGGGGTCGATGATGGCCGTGGCGCTGGACTCCACGATCTCCTGAATCGTTTTCATGCCCGCCCAGACGCCGCTGAAACGGCTCATGGCGATGGCGTGAATGCCCAGATCCAGAATGTCCTGCACCGAGGTCGGGAAAAACACCGGCAGGCCGCAGGCCTTGAAGATGTGGTCGCTCTGGTGGGCTGCCGTGGAGCTCTTGGAAATGTGGTCGTCGCCCGCAACAGCGATCACGCCGCCCCAGGGCGTGGTGCCGGCCATGTTGGCGTGTTTGAACACGTCGGAACAGCGGTCAACGCCCGGGCCCTTGCCGTACCAGATGCCGAACACGCCATCGAACTTGTTGCTGCCTTCGGGCGCAAAACCCAGCTGCTGGGTGCCCCACAAAGCCGTGGCGGCCAGCTCTTCGTTGACGCCGGGCTGGAACACGATGTTCTGCGCCTTGAGATAGGGCTCGGCTTTTTGCAGCGCCTGGTCGTAGCCACCCAGCGGCGAGCCGCGGTAACCGCTGATGAAGCCCCCGGTGTTTTTGCCCTGCAAGGCATCGCGCTGGCGCTGCAGCATCGGCAGCTTCACCAGCGCCTGCACCCCGCTCATGAAAGCCCGACCATGGTCGAGCGAATATTTGTCGTCCAGCGTCACGGTCTCAAGTGCGCGGCGAATGTGTTCGGGCAAGGGGGCGTTCATGGCTTTGTCTCCAAAAAAAGGCCATTTTTAGGACCGCCTTGTGAGCGACCCGACATTTGAATCAGTGTGCCGCAAAGTGTATGTCTCGGCCACTGACAGGTGTTTGCTTTTCGTGCCCGTTTAAGCGCGCATTACGCAAGATTCTTTCTAGAATCGACGAATTATGGAAACCTTAGACAAGTTTGACCTCGCCATCCTGAACGAACTGCAGCAAAACGGCCGCCTCACCAACGCAGAACTTGCGTCGCGCGTGGGCCTGTCGGCCGCGCCTTGCTGGCGGCGGGTGAGGGCGCTGGAAGAAAGCGGCTTCATTCGCGGCTACCGCGCCGAGATCGATCGCCACAAGATCGGCCTCGATGTGCTGGCCTTTGTGCGGCTCGACGCCGCGCAAAACTCAGGCGAACTGCTCGGCAAGCTCGAAGAAGCCATTCGCCGCCTGCCCGAGGTCACCAGTTGCCACTACATCAGCGGCACCGGTACCTTCGAGTTGCAAGTGGTCAGCCGCGATCTCAACACCTTCAGCCAGTTCGCCCGCGATGTGCTGATCAACCTGCCCAACGTCAAAGACCTGCAAACGAGTTTTTCGCTCGGCGAGGTGAAAGCGGCAGGGGCCTTGCCGTTGCCAAAAGCACTACCGTCGGCCGGAGCGCGCAAAACTTGAGCGCTTTCGCAACCGCCTGTCCCCGAAGTTCTACCGTTGGCTCAAATACTCGCATCAAGATATTGATTCAATGAGGTTTTTAACAGCCGAAATTGGCTGCTCCCGCTAGACTAGCGTCAGAAATGCAAGGTTTTTCGCCTGCATTTTTTCGACCTAAGTTCTAGTTTCATGCACACAACCGCTTCCCCTGCCAACCCCCCTCAGGTGCAACCCCTGATGGACGGCGCGCGGGTGTTTGCGTTGATGCTGTGCTGGCCTGCTTTCGCCTGGGCGCAGTCGCTGCCCATCGACAGGCAAGCCCCTCAGCCAACGGCGCCAGACAGCCCTGGCATGGCGAGTGCGCAAACCACCGTTGCACAGGTGCAATCCCTTGACCGCTTCGAAGCCGAACAGGAAAGGCTTCGCGAGCGCCTGAAAGACCAACCGGCGGGTTACGAAGACAAATTTTTCAGCAACGAAGCCATTCAGGTCATTGACGCCGAAGCCGTGGCAGTCGAAGCGCAGCCCCCTGGCGCGCGCTCCGTGGTGGTCGAGAGCCGGCTGGAATCCAACCGGCAGAGCGTTGCCTCGCAACCGGGCCTGAGCGAGACCGGTTTGGGCCTGCGCGTGGAATACCGCCACGAAACCATGAACCACGGCGAGTGGATCTTGCAAGCCGATGCCCGCCAGCGAACGTCTCAGAACAACGCCTTCGGCACCTTGGGCGCCTACGGCCTCGCCACCGAAGCCAAAAACGGCCAGCGCATCACCCTGCGCAACCTGAGCTTTCCCGTCACGCCTTTTGTACTGGCTGACAGCAACCTGGGTGATATCTCCTCGGAAGTCACCGATGGCCTGACCCGGGGGCAGCAGTTTTCCCTGGGCAACAGCATCGTGCGCGGAGCCAGCGCACACGCGTTTTCGCGCGAGTTCGACCTGCGGGCAGGCGTGGGGTCACGCGGCCAGATGGCGGGCGGCCCTTATCCGGGCTACGAAAAAACCCAGGGTGAAACCGCCTGGCTGGGCTACACGCGGCGGTTTGACGAAAAACGCTACGCCGCCGTGCAAATCAACCACGCCAATAGCGCACCCGCATTGTTCACGTCCACCGGCAACACCGAAGTTGATGCCGAGAACATCACCAGCGTGGCGGCTGCGCTGGGCTACGGCTACACACTCGA
The DNA here is from genome assembly GCF_001761385.1 of Hydrogenophaga crassostreae. Lineage (GTDB taxonomy): Bacteria > Pseudomonadota > Gammaproteobacteria > Burkholderiales > Burkholderiaceae_C > Hydrogenophaga > Hydrogenophaga crassostreae. Next base: position 4,811,243 of record NZ_CP017476.1, read on the forward strand.
CAACGACGGCGACAAACGCATTCGCTTGACGCTGATGCACAGCCAGACCCAGCCCAACGGCAGCACCCCTTCGCGCAGCGCCAATGGCACCTACCTCGATGGCGGGCTGCGCATCGCCCGCTACCGGCACGAAGCCGGCCTGTATGCCTCATCGCCTGCCTTGCAGTTCGGCGACCAATGGGTGGCCGATGGCAACCGTGGTCTTTATTGGCGCGTTTACCGCGATGGCCTGCGGGTGAACTGGGGCATGGGCGCCAGCCACGATCGCCAGAAATCGCTGAATGCCGCCTTGTCTGGCGTGTGGACCAACACCGGCCTGAACGGCTACTGGGTCCACCGCCTGACCCGCCGAAGCTCCTGGGGCGGCAACCTTCAATACACGCTTCAGCAGCGGCAAGATGACGACGCCGGCGAGCGCAGCACGTATGGCAGCCTCTATTACCAGGACCGCTGGGCCGATAGCCTGGGCGACAGCCGTTTGCGCTGGACCACCCGCCGCAACCAGGCGCTGGTCAGCAATGGTCCGAACGCCACTGGCGACGAGCTCGAATGGGAGCAGGACTGGTGGCAATCGCAAGAAGCGGGCTCCCAGAACCCCACCCTGAAGACCACCCTTGGCTGGGCGCAAGACCGCAGCGAGGGCGACGTTCAAACCTACCCCACCGCAGGCGTCGCCTGGCAAACCTGGCTGGCCAACAACTGGGGGCTCAACGCGTCACTGCGCTACACCTCGCGCACCGGCAACCTGTCAACCAGCCGCGGTCTTTCCGGCTCCCTGCAAACCGAAACCAGCTTTGCCCGCAACTGGACACTCGGCGCCTCCCTGCTCATGAACCAGGCCGTGCTCAACACCAACAGCGCCGTTGCTGGCACGAATGGCCTGCCCCTGAGCGTGGCCCGCAGCGACGACAAATCGCTGTGGCTCTTCGTGCGCTTTGAAGAGCAATCGGGTCAGCCCTATGGCTTCAACCTGCGTGGCGAACAAGGTGCAGGCAGCGGCCGCATCGCTGGCACCGTCTTCCTGGATGCCAACCGCGACGGCGCGCAACAGGCCGATGAGCCGGGCGTGGCCGGCGTCGAGGTGTTCCTCAACCAGCGCCAGCGCACCACCACCGATGGACAGGGCCGCTACGAGTTCAACACCGTGCCCACCGGCATGCAATTCATTTCGCTGCGCCCCGAATCCGTGCCGCTGCCTTGGGGCGAAGGCCCCCGCAGCAGCACCACCGTCGAGGTACCCCTGCGCAGCACCGCACGCGCCGAGCTGGCGGTGGTCAAGGTCAGCGAGTGAACCCCATGAACCAAACCCTTCGCACCCAGTCAACCAGGGCACCGCCTATGTATTCGCAGGGCTGAGCCCCACCCAACCCAAACCGTTGGATCTGTGCGCCTCAGCACCGCCAGAACACCAACCCCCCATTTGTGCTGCCCGAGATCGATGCTTCTTTCTCAACTTCAGAAATACCTGATTCAAACCGATACCCAAAGGACTACCACCATGAAACGCTCGTTTATCAAATCCCCCGCCAAGTACCTCGTTCCCGCTTGCGCCGCGCTGGCCATGCTGAGCCCAGGCGCCCAAGCAGAAAGCACCTATGGCTATAACGCTTCGGGCGCAGCTGGCGCCACGGCCAGGGCCAGGGTCAATCTCGAAGTTCGGGTTCCAATGCTGATTTTGTTGCGCGTTGGCACTTCGGGCGCCGCTATTGACAGCGTCACCATCACGGCAGCGCCCAACGGTGTTCCGGGTGGCATCGCAGCTGCTGCGCTGGCCAATGGCAGCAACCTGGCAACCGGCTGGAACGGCACGGCACCTGTCATGACGAGCACATCCTCGCCCGCCAACGTCACGGCCTATGCTTGGACCAACTCACGAAACGGTGGCAGTGTCACCGGTGCAATTACCACCGCCTTCACCACCGGTGGCCTCACTGGCGCCAGCATCGCTGTCGCGAGTGCCTCACCTGTCAACGGCGGCTTGGCCCACCCTGGCACCAACCTTGGCACGTTCACCCCACAAGCCTTCCCGGCCAACTCACTGCGTTCGTCCACATGGGCTTATAGCTTGACCACCGCAGCATTGGCCTCCGTCACGGCCGGCACCCACTCCGCTACTGTCACATACACGGCCACTTCGCTGTAATCTGTCGTGATGAGTGCGCCCTTTGGTTTACCTCAGCGCACCCATTTACCTCAAAAAACCTTTCGATCTACGCGCATGTTCAAACCCGCCCAGCCCTTCAAAACCCAGCTCCAAACCCGATGGGGTCGCGGGGCGGGAGGGTGGCTGGTCGGTGCTGCGGCATGTACCGTGTTTGCCACGGCGGCTATGGCTGCTCCATTTGAGGTGGCCGTCTCGCCTACCCGGCTGACGGTCACGGGCGACGCCGGCCAACGCATTGGCCAATCGCTGAAAATCTACAACCTGGGCAACGTGCCCACGGCCCTGTCTTTCCGCACCCTCGACTGGTCACTGGCTGAGAACGGCGAGCTCAAATTCCACGACGAATTGCTGCCCGGCAGCTGCCGCCCCTGGGTTTCACTCGAGCGGCGCACCAGCCAGCTGGTCGCCCGTAGCGATGCGTCGTTCCGCTTTCAAGTTGATGTGCCGGCCGGAACGCCGCGCGGCGAATGCCGCTTCATGATCGCCGTTGAAGGCGTTGACCCCGCGCAGCAAGCCCTGATCAACAGCGGCGGCGCCAGCCTCAACCTGCCCGTGAGCGGGCGTATCGCGGTGGCGGTATACGTCGCCATTGGCGGTGCCAAGCCCCAGCTCGAGATCCAGCAGATCGGCACCGACTCGCTGAAAAAAGAGCGCAAACCGGTGGTCCGCATCACCAACACCGGCGACGCCCATGGCCGGCTGGATGGCGTGCTGGAGGCCACCAACGCCGATGGCAAAACGTTTGAACTCCTGCCCGAGGGTGGCCCTGTTTTACCCGGCCAGACCCGCATGCTCACGCTCAACGCCCGATCCTTTGGCAAAGAAGCGCCCCCCCAATTGTTGTACCCCATGAAGGTCGAAGGCACGCTCGACTGGGATCAAGGTGCCTTCAAGGTGCAGGCCACGCTGCCATGAACCGCTTGTCCGGTCCCTTTTTCGAGCCACGCGCCGCCGTCCAAGCCAGGGCGGTCTGGCCGCTCGGCTTCGCGGGTGGAACCCTTGCCCTGACCGCCGTTCTCTTGCTGGGTACCCCCCAGCCTGCCCAGGCCTCCATCACGCTCGACGCCGACGACGCCCTCACCAGCGGCCTGTTCAATTACACCCGCCGCCTCAACATGCGCGTGGGCATTGCGCGCTTCGGCACCATCAGCAACGTCACGTTTGACGTCACCGGCGCCAATGTATCCCCGTCGCCCACAGCCGTTATCGGCGAACCCAGCGAAGGCGCGGCGCCTGCCAGTGCGCCCGCCAACAGCGTGCGCATCAGCGTTTCCAACCGCTGGACCTACTTCGCCGGACAGCGCGTGATCGTCACGGCCGACTCGTCAGCGGGCCTGGCCTGCAGCTCTGGCCCCTGTGGTTCCACCGTCATTCCTTTCAGCAAGATCAGCTGGACCTCATCCAGCCTGGCCACAGGCACCTACGCCGGGCAAGATTTCGGCAGCGGCAGCTTCAGCGGCGGCACCAGCCAGTCGCTGATCGACTTCACCGCCCCCGCCGAGCGCAGTTTCAACATCGTCAACGACTGGGTGTTCAGCTACAGCAACGACACGCTTTACCCCGCCGGGGTCTACAGAGGGCGGGTGACCTTCACCGCCACCATGCCATGACATCGCGTTCACTCCCCCGGTCTCAACGCCTGCAACCCATGGCCATGGCGCTCGTTGCAGCCCTGTTGCTGATCCTTCTGCCGCTTTCGGCCCAGGCCCAGACCTTCAAGCTTGACGACTCCACCTCGCCGCGCTCAAGGGTCGTGCCTCGCTTCATCGTTGATGAGGCGGGCAACACCTGGGGCCGCGCCATCGAGGCCGACCACGCGGTGTTGCGTTACGGGCAAGTGGTCTACCGGCTCGACATGCGCCCCCACCTGGGCCAGCGCGCCCGCATCTACTTTGTTCGGGAGTTGCAGAACGGGCCGCCCAACGGCACGCGCCTGAACTGGAAAACCGCCGATGGCCAGCTCAGCGGCTCGCTGCTGAGCGGCGAACGGGCGCTGGTCTGGTCGGGCAAAGTGAGCCAGCCATGGATGGAACTGCCCCTGCTGCTCGAAATCGACATCAACCTCCAGCGCTGGAGCCCCCAGGCCGGCCGCAGCGGCATCGCGCAAGTCACCTATTTCGAACTGGAGCGGCAACCATGAGCCTTGCCCGCCAACCCGGCCGTCGGCTCGCCCGCATCGAGCCTCCATTCGCCATCGCCCTGGCCCTGGTGCTCAGCGCGCTCCCGGCAGGCCCCGCACGGGCCGAACTCGACAGCAACGACGTCAGCTTCAATTTTTTTAACGTCATTTTTGGCACCATCCCCTCCATCTCCTCCCGCGCCCGCCTCGACTTCACGCTCAACATCGAAAAGATGATCTTCCTGCGCGTGGGTACCGGCGGCAACCACAGCGGCGGCATTTCCGGCGCGGGCCCTGCGGCCAACGCCGCGGTCACCACGGTCGCCCTCGATCTGACGCCCCGCATCCCCGCTGGTGCGACAACGCCTCTGGCGGGCAACAACCAGGGCGTGAGCTGGAATGCAGGCTTGCCCACCTTCCTGGCGGCAGCGCCCGAGGCGGTTCAGGTCGAAGTGCGCAGCAACGCCGGGCAGGTCAATATCACCGGGGAAGTCACAGCGCCGCTGACCAGCGGCGGCAACACCATCCCCATGTCGAGCATCGTCATCAGCTCCAGCGACGCAGGCAACCTGCCCGCCCCCATCTTGCCCGACGCCGGCACCGGCGCCCCCGTCAACGTGGCTCCCGGCGGCTCGGGTACGGCCGCCGCCCCCACCCTGCTGACCTACCGCACCGCCGAGTGGTCGTTCGGCTTCACACCCACCGCCTCGCTGTCACCCGGCAGCTACAACGGCAGCGTCACTTTCACCGCCACCTCCCTCTAACAAACAAGGCGGCAACCCCCCGCCCGCCCGCAGCCGATCGACTCGCATCATCGGGCAAGGGGCATCGGCCAAGCCCCCCTTGGCAGGCGCCTGCAAGCCAGGCCGCCGCCCATGGCGCTGGCGAGGGGCGGCCTCCCTGTTGAGGCCAGCAGCAACCACGCCAACGGCAGCGGGCCCTTAAAAGCCTCTCAAGCAAGCGCAGAACTGGCCGATACAGGCTGGTATGAACACCCTGCTCACCCGCCAAACCTGTGCGACGCTGGCGACCGCACTTTCTTTGCTCACCCCCGGCATTGGCAGCGCGAGCAGCAGCATGGGGTTCAACGGGCAAAGCGCCAGTGCCTCAGTGACCATCAACATCACGGTGCTCCCCACGGTACGCGTTCTGGGCGACTCACACCCACAACAGCTGACCGCCACACCAGGCCGCCCCATCGAAGCGCTGCAACAACTGACCATCAGCACCAACGTTGCGCGCGGTTTCTGCCTTCAATTGCATGCCTCCCAGGGTTCTGAAGAAGGCTGGCGTCTTCAGCAGCTCGACGGCGACAGCGTTTCCATTGCCCCATCGCAAGGCGGCTACCGCGTGTGTGGTGGCCACAACGGAACCTACAAGCTTGTCTTGAAACACGAGTTTTCTTCCCAGGGCAGCAACCTCAGCATGGCCTGGCCCGTGCGCGCGGAGCTTCACACCATCTGAGCCAATTTGCGAGTGGCCCGCTGACGTAGCCAGGCGGACTACGGTCGACACCATTTGACTCATCGGCGTGGTCAAACTCATGCGTCCTTTAAAACCTGTGGGCCGCCCAGGCAGTCTCCCTCATGGTGATTCCTGATGCCAAGCTGCCTGCCACGACAGCGGCGTGTATTGGTAGGTGAAAGGTGTCTTGTTGGCCCTCGCCAGCTGGTATAAGCTGAAACAGAGAGTTACGGAAAAAGTGTCACTTATGGCCTGATGACAGGATCCGGCAGTTTTGTTGCTTGGTGAGTCAGTGGTCGCAAAGATACAAGCCGCCGGATACTGCCATTTCGCCGGGTGATCTGGTTGTGAGCTGTCGGCTTGGTCCTCAGCAAATGGACGCGATTTCAACTTTCTGCGCCGCCCCACCTCAACCTATTCAAGGCAAGCTTCGCAACCCACATGAGCTCTACCTCATCCTCAGCCGCGGCTTTGACCCAGCCGAAGAACACAAATATCCCAGCGCCACCAATAACCGCGGTCATTCTTTGTGGCGGCTCGGGCACCCGCCTTTGGCCGCTCAGCCGCAAGAGCTTCCCCAAACAGTTTGTGCCCCTGATCGGCGGCAAAAGCCTGCTGCAGCTCACGCTCGACCGGGTCAGCGGGCTGGGCCAGCGCGTGATGGTGGTCGCGGCTGAAAGCCACCGCTTCATGGTGGCCGACAACATGCAGGGGCTCAGCTGCCCGGCCCAGACCATTCTGGAACCCACCGGCCGCAACACCGCCGCCGCCATGGCGCTGGCCGCGCTGCTGGCCGAACAACAGGGCCAGGCAGACGGGCTGATGCTGTTTTGCCCCGCCGACCACCACATTCCCGATGCCGCCGCCTTTGGTGACACCGTGAAGCAAGGCGTGGCCGCAGCCGAAGGCGGCGCCATCGTCACCTTTGGCATCTCGCCCAGCTTCCCCAGCACCGCCTATGGCTACATCCAGCAAGGCCCCAAGCGGCCCGATGGCGCCCTGGCCGTTCAAAGCTTCATCGAAAAACCCCAGGCCGACCGCGCCCAGGCGCTGTTGTTGCAAGGCGATGTGTTGTGGAACGCGGGCATCTTTCTTTGCCGCGCCAGCGTGTTGCTGCAAGCGCTCGAAGCCCACGCGCCCGACATTCTGAGCGCCTGCCGCGCGGCGCTGCCCGCCAGCGCCATCGCCGCCGCCGAACACGCCCCGCAGTCGACCCAAGACCAACACTGGCTGCGCCCGCTGGCCGAACCCTTCAATGCCTGCCGCTCGGAAAGCATCGACTACGCCGTGTTGGAACACCACGCCAACATCGCCGTGGTGCCCTATTTCGGCGCCTGGAGCGATGTGGGCAGCTGGAACGCCGTGGCCGAACTCAGCCCGGCCGACAGCGACGGCAACCGCCTGGAAGGCCAGGCCGTTTCCCTCGGCGCCAGCAACACCTTTGTTCACGCGCCCCACCGCCCCGTGGTCGCCCTGGGCACCAAAGACCTGCTCATCATCGACACGCCCGACGCCGTTCTGGTGGCCCACCGCGACAGCGCCGAGATGGTGAAAGAAGTGGTCGCCAGGCTGGAAAAGCAAGACATTGCCCAGGCCATCATCCACCGCAAAGTGGCCCGTCCCTGGGGCTGGTACGACAGCATCGACCTGGGCGAACGCTTTCAGGTGAAACGCATTGGCGTGAAACCCGGCGCCAGCCTGAGCCTGCAAAAGCACCACCACCGCGCCGAACACTGGATCGTGGTCAAGGGCACGGCCGAAGTCACCCGGGGCACCGAGGTGTTCTTGCTTTCTGAAAACCAGAGCACCTACATCCCCATTGGCGAACTCCACCGGCTGCACAACCCCGGCAAGATGGAACTCGAAATGATCGAGGTTCAGTCTGGGAGCTACTTGGGTGAGGACGACATCGTGCGGTTTGAAGATCTGTATTCTCGAATGAGCTAGATGGCGCGGGCCTAGTCGAACTCCAAAGAAGGGCAAAGGATCCCTCATGCGAATACTTGTCAGACGCATGAGCGAATAGTATTCATGGGCTGGAATCATCGTCCGCGCAACATCCCTGACCACGTTACCCAATCATTTTGATCCCCGCTTGCGGATTCGATTTCTGAAGCCATGACATCAACCCAACCCAAAATCCTGCTCACGGGCGGCGCGGGCTATATCGGCAGCCACACGGCACTGGCCGTGGCCGAGGCAGGCTTTGAGCCAATTATTCTGGACAACTTCGCCAACAGCCACCCAGCCGTGATTGAGCGGCTGAAGGCCATTCGGCCTGGCACGGCGTTTACCCTGGAGCGCGGTGACGTGCTGGATGGCGAATGGCTTGAAGGCGTGATGCGGCGGCATGCGCTGGCGGGCATAGTGCATTTCGCCGGTGACAAGGCCGTGGGCGAGAGCGCAGCCAACCCACTGAAGTACTTCCACAACAACATCGGTGGTGCGGTGAGTTTGCTGCGGGTAATGGAGCGGCTGCAGGCCGAGCCGGCAAACGGCAATTCGCCCATGCCCGCACTGGTTTTTTCCAGCAGTGCCACCGTGTATGGAGACCCGGCGAGTTCGCCGGTAGCCGAAAACTTCCCACTGAGCCATGCCAGCCCTTACGCCCACAGCAAGCTGGTGATCGAAGAGATGTTGGCGGCGTTACGCCAGGCGAATGCTGCCTGGCGCATCGGCGTGTTGCGGTATTTCAACCCGGTGGGCGCCCACCCGAGCGGTTTGATTGGCGAAGACCCCAGCGGCATTCCCAACAACCTGATGCCCTTCGTCGCCCAGGTGGCCGTGGGCAAGCGCGAACGCTTGAGCATTTTTGGCAACGACTACCCAACACTCGATGGCACCGGCGTGCGCGATTACATCCATGTGCAAGACCTGGCACGTGGCCACGTGGCGGCTTTGAGCGCGTTACTGAGTGGCCAGGCCGAAACCCGCAACTTCACAGTCAATCTGGGCACCGGGGTAGGTTGCAGCGTAATGGACGTGCTGAAAGCGTTTGAAGCGGCCAGCGGGCGACCCATTCCTTACCAGTTTGAAGCTAGGCGGGCAGGTGATGTGGCCGAGTATTACGCCAATCCAGCGCTGGCCAAGCGGCTGCTGGGTTGGGAGGCTCAACACACGCTGCAAGACATGTGCGCCGACGCCTGGCGCTGGCAAAACGGAAACCCCAACGGATACAGCGTCGATTGAATTGCCCAAAAAAGCCACAAACACGGTGCTTTCGCTGACCAGTCGCCTGGGTAGGACTCCTAAAATTGAACTTTACGCAAAACCCATTGCAGCAACACGCTTCTCAAGATGGGTTTGGCTTCTTCTGGCTGAGTGCACCCAGCGGGAAACATGTGGTCAACTGGGGCTTCTAGGATGATTGACCTACACAGTCACATCTTGCCCGGCATCGATGACGGCGCGCAGACGCTGGACATCGCGCTGGACATGGCGCGTATCGCAGTAGCCGACGGCATTCACACCATGGCCTGCACGCCGCACATCAATCCCGGCATGTACATGAACGACGGTCCGGGTATTCGCAAGGCGATTGCGGCGCTGCAATCCGAGCTTGATCGCCAGTGCATTGCGCTCAAGCTGGTGGCGGGCGCGGATGCACATCTGGTGCCGGAGTTGCTCGAAGGCTTGCGCGATGGGCGCGTGCCCACGCTGCATGGCTCGCGCTATTTCCTGCTGGAGCCTTCCCACACCACGCCGCCACCGAATTTCGAAGGATCGGTGTTCAACCTGATCGCTTCGGGCTACACACCCATCATCACCCACCCCGAGCGCTTGACGTGGATTGATGGCCATTACCCGGCGTTCTTGAGGTTGATCGACCAGGGTGCATGGATACAAATTACCGCTGGCGCCCTGACCGGGATGTTTGGCCGACGCGCCCAGCATTGGGGCGAGCGATTCCTGGCCGAGGGGCACACCCACATCATCGCCAGCGATGCCCACTCGGCGAGTCGCCGTTCGCCCAGAATCAGCGAGGCAAAGGCCATTGCACAGCGCTTGCTTGGCGAAGAGGAAGCACAACAGTTGGTGATGGTTCGCCCTCAAGCCGTGCTCGACAACCAGCCCTCGCACCTGTTTCCGCTTCCTGATCTGCAACCTAAGAAGGGCACATTCCTGAGCAGGTGGGCTTCAAAGCTGCCGTTCATTGGGCAAAAGGCCTAAACCCATCAGCAAAGGAGCATCCTGGGATGGCGTTCAAAACACCCTTTTTGTGCATTCGGATCCAGAACTGTTTTGTTCGCGCACATGTTTACATGCGTCGCGGATCGGGCGACAGAAAGCAGCCCCCGTTGTAGACCACGCCCATGCGAACCACGGGTTGGAGCACCGCCACCGAGACGAAGCCGAACACGTTTTCGGCCGCACTCAGCGCGCCGGGTTGCCGGCGTTCACCGGCCCGAACGGGGCCACAGCACCCACAGTTGCAATGGCTGCTTGAGGGTTGAGGCTTCCAGGTAGGCCGGATCGGTCCAGCTGCCCCAGCCGGTGAACAAATCGGCGCGCACCGCGCCCACGATGGCGCCACCGGTGTCTTGCGCCATCACCAGGCGCTGTGCGTTGAGCGCGCTGCCTTGCGTGGCGAGCCACACCGGTGTGCCGTAGGGAATGCTCTTGGGGTCAACCGCGATCGAACGGCCTGGCGTGAGCGGCACGCCCTGGGCGCCGCGCGGCCCCAGCTGGGCGCTGAAATCGGTCAGCGCCTCTTCACGAAAGAACACGGTGCGCGGGTTGGCCCAGAGCATTTCGTTGAGCCGCGAGGGGTTGCGCGCGGCCCAGTCGCGAATGCCTTCCCACGACGCGTCGCGAATCGCGCGCTGATCGAGCAGCCAGCGGCCCACGCTCTGGTAGGTGTGGCCGTTGTGGCCGGCAAAGGCCAGGCGCACCTGGCGCTGGCGGCCATCGGGTTCGGTGATGTTGAGGCGGCCTGAGCCCTGAATCTGCAGCACCAATGCGTCGATGGGATTGGCCAGCCAGGCCAGTTCACGGCCACGCAACTGGGCTTGCACATCGGCCCGGGTGTCGATGTCTTTGCGGGTGTACCAGTTTTGGCCGTTGCGCAGGCCCGCCGGAGGCCCATAGAGCGGCGTGCGGTGGGTGGCGGTGGGCAGGCGGCTGGCGTTCAGAATGGGTTCGTAGTAACCGGTGAGCAGGCCGCTGGGTCTGGTGCCATCGGGTTCATCGACACGGTAGGGCTGAAAGCGGCGCTGTACCCAGGCCAGCTGCTCGGCGGCGCTGGCGATGGCCAGAGGGCGGGCTTCGGCACACAGGCGCTCCTGGCCGGCAGCAGGGCGCTCGCAACCCAGCACCCAGGCGTTCCAGGCTTCGTGCAGGCTGTCGGCACCCCACCCGGGCAGCTCGGCCCAGCGCACGGGCGTCCAGCGGCTGCCGTTGCGCGCGATGGCCGGCGGCAGCGGGCTGGTATCGGTCTGAGGCCCGCCATCGATCGGTGCATCGGGCTCCGGGCCCGATGCACAGGCCACCAGGCTGCCTACAATGACGCTCACCAGGGCCCAGCGCCCTTTGCTCCATCCCGATCTGTTCATGCTGCTGTTGTTCCTTGAAGCGCTGGGCGCTTTGTTTCTGTTGCTGTTTATCGTGTGGTGGACCATGTTTTCAGGCCGCGAGAAGGGCGAGTTGCCACAGGCGCACAAGCCCGAAGACGAAACCAGAGACGACGCGCCACCGCCACCGTCACCACCCAAACCCTGAGTGCCCACTCAAAGCCGCCGGTGCTGCAGGGCAGGCAGTTGCTGGCGCACGCCGTTGAGGCGGGCCATGTCGATGTCGGCCATGGCCACACCCGGCCCCACGGCGTGCATGGCCATCACCTCGCCCCAGGGATCGATCACCATGCTGCGGCCCCAGGTGCGGCGGCCGTTTTCGTGTTCACCCCCCTGCGCGCTGGCGATCACGAAGGCCTGGTTTTCAATGGCCCGCGCGCGCAGCAGCACCTCCCAATGGGCCTGGCCCGTGGTGTAGGTGAAGGCCGAGGGCACCAGCAAAATCTGCGCGGCCAGCGCCTTGTAAAGCTCGGCAAAGCGCAGGTCGTAACAAACGCTCATGCCCACGCGCCAGGTCTGGCCCGAGCGGTCGCTCAGCTCGAAGGCCTCTGGCGTGTCACCCGCCTGCAGCACGACCGATTCGTCGTAGGCTTCGCGGCCGTTGTCGTAGCGAAAGAGGTGGATCTTGTCGTAGCGGGTGACGCACTTGCCTTTGGGGTTGTAGGCCAGCGAGGCGTTGGCGGCATGGGTCGGGTCGTCCACGGCCATGGGCAGCGTTCCGCCCACCACCCAGAGCTTGAGATCACGCGCCACGTCGGACAGGAAGTCTTGCACGGTGCCCAGACCGGGTTGTTCTGCAAGCAGCAGCTTGTCTTCGTCTTTGTTGCCCATGAAGCAGAAATACTCGGGCAGCACGGCGAGTTCGGCACCGGCCTGCGCGGCCTGGCGCAGCAAGCGCAGGGCTTCACTGAGGTTGGCATCAAGGCTGATGCCAGAGACCATCTGAATGGCGGCTACTTTCATCGACTCTCTCCGTTGGGGCCAGGGATTTTGCCGCCCAGCTTACTGCAAGCCACCCGACGCCGTGGGTCTTGCGGGCAACTTGCCCGCGCATCTGGCTTCGCCCATGCGCGCGGGGAGCCCGCGCGGCAGAACGAACTTCGGCCGCGATTCTCGGTTTTTCGCAGGTTTTGCGTCAACGCCTTCAGCCACTCAGGCGCCTAGCGCTCGACTTTTTTGACCTGTGGATCGGCCCATCCGCCGGTCACACGAAACTCTTGCGTGGCCGCGCTTTGCAGGGGCTGACCCAACAGGAACTGGGCAATGAAGGTGCCCAGCCCCACGGCCGGGTTGATGGCGGTGGCGATCAGGGCCGCGGTGCCGGCGTTGATTTCGGGCACCACCACCACCTTGAGGTCTTGTTGTTCCCGCCCGATGTCGGCGCTGCCTTCCATGAGCACGGCGGCGTTGACGCCTTTCATTTGCAGGTTGTTGGTTTTCGCCACGCCCTGCTCGATGGTGGCATCACCGCGCACGAAGTCAAAAGCGAAGCCTTCGGAAAACACATCGCGGAAATCGAGCACCAGACGGCGTGGCAACGATTGCAGGCTGAGCACGCTCAACAGCTTGGTGGCACCCGGCTCGACCTTCAGGAACTGACCATTTCGAACATTGGCGTTGAGCTGGCCCGACAGGCTGCCGTAGTCGAGCGACATGGGTGAGCCCTCCCAGCCAATGGTGCCGCGAATCGTGCCTTCGCCGCCGCGCACGGTACCGACATGGCCAAAGCGGGTGAGCAAGCCGCCGGCGTCGCGCACATCAAGCTCGATCTGAAGCGCGGTGCGCCGCGCGCTGCCCGCCCCGCTGCCCGGCGAAATGGCCCAATGGCCGATGGCGTTGAAGCGCGCTTCAGGCACCCGAAGGTTGAGCTTGGTGAGTTGCCATTCACGCGGCTGGCCGGCCTTGTTCTGGTTTTGCGCCTGAATGGCCACATAACCCAGGTTCCGGCCTGCGAGCGTGAAGTCGTTGACCTCGATGTCCAGCGACGGCATCGACTTGGGCTGTTGAAGCATTTCTTCAACGTCGCTCTTGGCCGAGGCCGCCAGATTCAGCTTGGCCAGCCGCGCGTAGATATTGCCCGGCGCATTGCCAGACGGCTGGCGGTATTCCAGGTAGCCGTTGAGCTGCTCGGCATCGATGTTGGCGCGCCACTGGTTGCCTTCGCGCGAGCCCCCGACCACCACGTTGTTGAAGGTGCGCCCGCCAAACAGCAGTTGTTGCGCCCGCACGGCCAGACTGGTGGGCAGATAGCCCAGGCTGATATCGTCGGCGCCTGCGGGGCTGGTCACAACCTCGCGCGGGTCAACGCCGGTGAGCTCGCTGAAAACGCGATCCCAGGCATCGGTGTCGATTTCGCTAAACCGGATGTTGGCCTGCACCCCTTGCGCGGGCATCGCCACCGTTTCGCCGGTGGCCAGGCCCGCTGCGATGCTGCCACGCAAGACCCGCGGCTCAACGCCCAGCACGTCGCGCTCGTAATCGAGTGTGGCCACTGGCAACGCAGGTTGGCCCAGTTGCAGGAAGAAGCGGTCGGTTCGCGCCACTTCGCCTGTGACATCGGTCGCCGCCGTCAATACCTTGTTCTGATAGTGCAGTGGCAAGACCGCGCCCGCGGCCTTGTTGAGTGGCGCAGGCAAGGCCACGGCCATGCCCTTTAAATCGGAGGTCACGGTGATTTCAGGCAGGCCGGCGCGAAACCCGAGTTCGGCCTGGTAGTCGGCGCTGCCGCTGGCCTGCGCGCTCAGGCGAGAGACCAGCCCCAGGCCTCCGTCGCGCAGCCCGTCGGCGGTGGCCGTGCCCTGGCCCGTGAACTGGATGCGGGAGATGCCCTGTGGGCTGGGTGCCATGCCGCCTTTGAACTGCAAGGCGCCCCCGTAGATCTGGGCTTTCGCGCCCGGGATGTTGAAGCCGTGCTCGCTGAAGGTGAGTTGCCCCACGGTGTTTTGCAGGCGCGGCGCCTCCGGGTTGATGTGCACATCGTTGCCGGTGAATGACACCGAGCCCTGCACCGCGGTTTGATCGATCCGGTGCAGCGGCAGCTGCAGCTGAAACTGGAGCTGCGCCGGGCCGCTGATGGTGCTGCGTTGCAAAGCCCGGCCCGTGAAGTAGTTGACCGGCGAGGCGCGAACAAAATCAAGCATGCCGGTGGCCGGGCCTTGCGCCTTGGCCGATACCTTGAGCAATGGGTCGTTGATCAGGTCAGCGATCGAGGCCTCGGCCTGGCTCAGGCCAACGCCGGGCGATCCGTCAAGGGTGGCTTGCAGCTGGGTGAGCTTGAGTGAAGCCCGGTCAAGCAGCAGCTGGCCACTCACACCTTTGAGCGCCGGCCAGGCCGCATCGCTGCCGTTTTGCAAATAGGAAGGCACGTAGGCGAAATCGACTCCCTTGAGTTGCGCGGCGATGCGGAACTCGCCTTTGGCGTCGGGGTGGTTGAAAGGCATGTCCCACAGGTCGCCGCGGATGCGGAAGTCCACGGTGCCCACGGCGCCGCCGAGCACCGATTCGCGCACGTAGCGCTGCGCCAGCGGCCCGATGGCGATGGGCAGGTAGCGGTGAACCCGGTTGGCCGCACCGCGGGTGAGCCGCGCATTGAGATCGAGCACGCCCGGGAAACGCGATTTGGAGGCGCTGGTGGCGGGGTCGCTGGTGGACCAGTGCGCACTGACCGTGCCTTCGGTGTCGTCGTTGGCCAGTTGCAATGGGTCGAGCCAGGCTTCGATGCGCTCGCCCTGAATGCGCCAGCGCGCTTCGGTGTCCAGGCGGTTGAGCGACACCAGGGATTCTTCAAAGACGCCGGGCAGGTCCAGGGCGCCCTGCTTGACCTGTATCGAAGCGCGGCCGCCATCCTGGTTGAGATCAAATTCGACCTGGGCGCCGCGAATGCCCGGGCGCCCCGGCAGCACATGGCCAAGCGAGGGCTCGATGCGCGGCTCGCCGCCTGCCAGCGCCAGGCCGCTCACACGGCCAGTGGCTTTGTAGCGATAGGTTTGCCAGCCTTCAGCGGCAGGGGTGGCCTCCGCCGTGCCTTCGCCCGATGTCGCGGGGCCCTGCCAGTTGACTTTGAGCCCTTCCATGCGGCCTTCGGGGTCGAGTTTGAGCAGCAGGGCACGGCTGGCATCGGGCAAAGGCAGGCGCGTGGCGATCGTGGCCAGCGCGGCCAGTTCCAGCCGGTCGGCGCTCAGGTCGGTGCTGGCAGCCTGGGCGCCCTGGGCTCGCTGGTGCTTCAGGCGCAGCGCGCCCCCTGGCCAGTCGAGGCCCTCGGCGGTGCGAAATTGCAGGTTGTCGCTGGTGACGTCGAAGCCATCGGCATTCCACGCCGCGCTCACCCGGCCATTCAGGGTGTCGATGGCCAGTTCGGGCAGCTTGGGGCCGAGCGTGGTGGCGAACTGCTTGAGCGAGACATCCACCGTGGCCGACACCGGCTGGCCTTGCTTCACATCGGTCCAGGCACGCAGCCGGCCTTCGCCGGAGCGCAGCGTGACGCCCCAGCTGGTCAGGTCAAGGTAGGGTTGCAGCTGGCCCACATCGACACGGGCGAAGTCGGCGAAGAGTTCGCCGCTCCAGTTGTGCCAGGGGGGTTCCCCGGCACTGGCACCAACGGCCATGCCGAGATCGAGCAGGGGCTGCCGAAAGCGCCCGCGCAAGCTGAACCGCTCACCGCGTTCGGGCGGTGGCGTGGCATCGATCTGGAACGCATGGCTGCGGCGGCTGTTGCGCACCACCAGGCTCAAATCGCTCAAGGCCACAGGCGGCTGCTGCTTGAGGTCATCGGTCCAGCGCACCGTGCCCCGGCGGATCACAAATTCGGTTTGCGAGAAAAACCAGTCGGCCACCTGGCTGTCTTCGTCGGCAGGGCCAGAGAAGTCCAGGCCGGCCACTTCAAATCGGTTGTCGGTGGTGCGGCGCACATCAAGGGTGGGCGAATCGATCGCCAGGCGCTCGAAACCCAGACGCCACAGGGAGCGCACCGATATGGCGATATCCACCTGCGGCAGGTGCAAGGCCTCGCGGCCAGCGGGGTCATAGAGGCGCACATCGCGCAGGGCAAACGAAGGCACCAAAGCCGGCAAATAGCGGCTGAAGCCCTCGGTGGGGTTGCTTTCGGTCTCTGCCTGAATGGCCCCGACTTTTACCGGGACCCCGAGTGTCTGACCCGCCCAACGCTCCAGCGCGGGACGCGCTTCGTCGATTCGCGGCACAATCACCAGATGGATCGCACCCAGCGTCAGCGCGAACAAGCCCCACACGGCCAAGACCGCCCACAACAACAGCCGTGCAGCCATCGAGAGGGTTCTGGGGATTCGCGGAGTGTTTGCGACAGGGGCCGGGTTTTGATTCATATCCACTGCAAATTATGACCGTCCAACCACCCGAGGGTTCCGCACCCGCCGCCGCCGCTGAATTGGCTCCTGCTCTGGCCGAGCATTCCCGTTTTGTGCAGCGCATTCGCCGCCGTTACGCCAGCGAACTGCCCTGTTTGCCGCCCGGCGCACCGGTGCACGAATCCATGCAGGTTGCGCTCGCCGCCTTGCTCGAACGCGGGTTCGACCTGCCATCGGCCTTGCGGGTGTTGCGCCAGCTGGTGCTGGAACGCCTGGCGGTGCTCGATTGCGAACAACAGGCCCCGCTGGCCGACATCACGCGCTCGGTGACCGAGCTGGCAGAGCTGGCCCTCGACGCCGCCTGCTCGCTGGCCTGGACCGAGCTCGACGCCACCTACGGTGCACCCATTGCCGACCTGTCAAGAGACAGCAGCTACTGCTACAGCCCCCTGTCCAGCGATGAGCCCGTCGACACGGCGCCTCAGCGGGCCCAGTTGTGGGTGGTTGGCATGGGCAAGCTGGGCGCTCGGGAGCTCAACGTTTCCAGCGACATCGACCTGATCTACGTCTACGACCACGACGGCGAGACCACTGGCAACGCCGAAGGCCGCAACCGCATCAGCAACCACGAGTACTTTGGCAAAGCGGTCAAGCACATCTACAACACCGTGGGCGAAGTGAACGAACACGGGCAGGTGTTCCGGGTCGATCTGGCCTTGCGGCCCAACGGCAATTCGGGGCCGAGCGCGGTGTCGCTCAATGCACTGGAAGAGTATTTTCTGGTGCAGGGCCGCGAGTGGGAGCGGTTTGCCTGGCTCAAGAGCCGCGTGATCGCGCCCCGTGCCAATGTGGCCGATGGCACCGCCGGAGGCCTGCGCGGCGCCGTTTTGCCTTTCGTTTTCCGCAAATACCTGGACTACAGCGTGTTTGAGGCCCTGCGCACTTTGCACCGTCAGATTCGCGAACACGCCAGCAAACGCGCCGCAGGCAATCCGGGGCGCGCCAACGATGTGAAGCTGTCACGCGGCGGGATTCGGGAAATCGAGTTCACCGTGCAGCTGTTGCAGGTGGTGCGCGGTGGCCAGTTCCCCGAGCTGCGCACCCGGCCCACGCTGGATGCGCTGCAACGCCTGTGCAAGGCCAACCTGATGCCGCAGGCCACGGCCGATGCGCTGGCCAGCGCCTACGATTTCCTGCGCCGGGTGGAACACCGCGTGCAGTACCTCGACGATCAGCAGACCCACGTATTGCCGACCCGCGACGACGATCTGGCCTGGATCGCCGCCAGCATGGGATGCGCCAGCCTGTGCGCCTTCCTGCACACCCTCGATGCCCACCGCGAAACCGTCGCCCAGGAGTTCGACACGCTGCTCGGTGGTGCCGGTCAGGGCCAGTGCAACGGCAAGGGCTGTCAGAAGATGGGCTCACGCTCACCCGCCGAAGAGCTGGAGATCCTGCTGCCCCAGCTGCCCGAGGCTTTCGCCGACAAGCTGCGCGAATGGAGCGACAACCCGCGGGTCAAGGCGCTGCGGGACGGTGCGTTTCTGCGCGTGGTCCGGCTGATCGAGCGCACAGGCGCCTGGGTCGAAGAAGGCCGGGTCAGCGAAACAGCGGCCCTGCGCCTGACCGACTGGATCGAGCCATTGCTGCGCCGCGAAAGCTACCTGGCGTTGTTGCAGGAAAGGCCTGCGGTGCATGAACGCCTGCTGCGCCTGCTGGGCGCGGCGAAATGGCCCGCGCGCTACCTGCTCAAACACCCCGGCGTGATCGACGAACTGGCCAGCCAGCAACTGCTGACCGACCGCTTCGATGGCGTGCAGTTTGAAGAAGACCTGGAGGCTCGCCTCGCCGCGTTGCGCTCGACCGACGAAGACGACGAAGAGGCACTGCTTGATTTGCTGCGCCGCGCCCACCACGCCGAGGTGTTCCGCACCCTGGCGCGCGACCTGGAAGGCGTGCTGACGGTCGAGTTTGTGGCCGACGACCTGTCCGCCCTGGCCGATACCGTGCTCAACGTGGCGGCGCGCTGGTGCTGGAACCGGTTGAAAAACCGCCACCGCGAAGAGCCCAATTTCGCCATCATTGGCTACGGCAAGCTGGGTGGCAAGGAACTGGGCTACGGCAGCGACCTCGACATTGTTTTTGTATTCGACGACGACGATGAAAACGCGGGAGAGATCTACGCGACCTTTGTGCGCAAGCTGATCAACTGGTTGTCGGTCAAGACCGGGGAGGGCGACTTGTACGAAATTGACACCGCCTTGCGCCCGAACGGCAACTCGGGCCTGCTCGTGACCAGCTTTGAGGCGTATGCCGCTTACCAGGAAAAGCGCGGCAGCAATACCGCCTGGACCTGGGAGCACCAGGCCATGACCCGCGCGCGCTGCGTGATCGCCCCCAAACCCGCCATCGCCAGCGGCGAACCCGGGCTCGCCGAGCGGTTCGAGGCGGTGCGGCAAACGGTGATCACGGCCGAGCGCGACAACGCCTTGCTGGTTGACGAAATCGTGGCCATGCGGGAAAAGGTGCGCGCAGCGCACCGCCTGCCGGCCGACCGCTTCGATGTGAAGCACAGCGTCGGCGGCATGGTGGATGTGGAATTCGTCGTGCAATACCTGGTGCTGGCCCACTCACGCACCCACCCCACGATGCGCGACAACACCGGCAACATCAAGTTGCTGCACCGTGCCCAGAAATGCGGCCTGTTGCCGCCAGGCATGGGCGAGGCGGCGGCCAGGGCTTACCGTGAACTGCGCCGGATTCAGCACCGGGCGCGGCTCGATGAAATCCCCACCCACGTGGATCCCGACTCGGTTCAGGAAGAGGCCGCCGCCGTGCAGGCGCTGTGGCGCCACGTGCTTGGCCACGATCCTCAAACATGAACCGCTCTTCGGGCTGGTTGCTCGTGTGCGCGTTACACGGGGTGGCCAGCATGCTGCTCTGGTGGGCTGGTGATGGCCTGGTTCAAACACTGATCTGGCGCGCCGATACCTGGCATGCCCAGCCATGGACGCTGTTCACCAGCGCCTGGGTTCACCTGAACACACCACAATTGATCGTGAACCAGATCGCCCTGGGCCTGCTGGCGGCATTTGCCTGGGTGGTTCGCCCTTCGTGGCCGTGCACGCTGGCCTGGTTGCTCGCCTGGCCACTGACGCAGATCAGCTTGCTGTGGTGGCCCCACATTGGCTACGCCGTGGGCTTGTCGGGGCCGTTGCATGCGGGGTCGATGATTCTGGCTGTGCAGCTCATGCTGCAGCGCATCGCGGTACCCAAGGCCGGGCGCTGGGGCGCCATGCTGGCATTGGGCGTACTGACCAAACTGGCTCTCGAACAAGGCTGGCGCAACCCGGTGGTCTGGGACAGCAGCAACGCCATCTCGGTGGTGCGGGCGGCGCACCTGTCGGGCGCGGTCTGGGGCGTCGTGCTGGCTTTGTTGCTTGGCTGGATCGCCACGCGCCAATGGGCGCGCCACCACGCCACCACGAACCGGGAAAGCGACGGGTCTTTCGGGAATTCGTCGCCCCTGTGACCCCGGCGCAGCTGCGCGTTACACACAGAAACAGGCTTGCGGGACGCCGCCGGGAACTTCCGCGGGAGATAACCGCTCTATCTGGACAGCAGCGCAATGGAAAGCCCGTTTGCCTGCTGCCGGTTTCTTGGCTCTGCAAAGCCTTCCAGTCGCAAGGCTGGATGCAATCCCGAGGCGGTTCTTCCTCCTCCTCCCTCCCTCCTTATTCGTCGCGGGGCGCTTTGCAGGCTTTTCTATTTGAGACGGAAGGCGCCACCTGGTTGGCGCTGGCGAAGACCAGGGCGGTCATCGCCCTGTCCCCTCTCATCACCCCCTTGCCAGTCGACGCGCACGCCCGCCAGGCTTATTCGGGCGCGGTGTCGACGAAGCTCTGGCGCAGCGCCAGCTTGGCATAGAGCTTGGCCAGATTGGGGTGGTCAGCACGCCAATCCAGCGCTGGAAAGCGAAAGTCGAGGTAGCCCAAGGCACAACCCGCCGCCAGGTCGGACAGGCTGAGGTGTATGCCCGAGCAAAACGGTTTGTCCCCCAGCCCGCGGCTCATGGCCTTGAGCGAGGCGGTGATCTTGCCCATTTGCCTGTCGATCCAGGCTTGTGAGCGCTCGCCTTCGTTGCGCCCGGGCCAGGTGGCTTCCAGCCGCGCCAGGATGGCGGCATCGAGCAAACCGTCGGCCAGCGCTTCCCAGGTTTTCACCTCGGCGCGCTCACGGCCAGACACGGGAATCAACTTGCCCACGGGTGACAACGTGTCGAGGTATTCCACGATCACGCGCGAATCAAACACCGCTTCCGCCCCGTCCATCACCAGGCAGGGCACCTTGCCCAGCGGGTTGGAAGTGGCGATTTGCGTGTCGGCCGACCAGACGTCTTCGGTCACAAACTGGTAGTCCAGTTTCTTCTCGGCCATGACGATGCGCACTTTTCGAACGTAGGGGCTGGTGATGGCACCGATGAGTTTCATGAATGTGGTTCGATTGGGCAGGGGTTCCCGCAGCCCGCCATTTTAGCCAACCATGGAAGCCGCAAACCTGACTTTGGCCCTATCCAGGGGTCTTTGCCGCCAGCGGACGGGGTTCAAGGCTCGCACCCTGCGGCGTGGCTTTCGCGGGAGGAGGCATTCGCGGCGAAGCACATCGCCCGCAAAACCACAGCCCACAAGGATTCGGCCCAAAACGGCCGTCTGGCGCACCGGTTGCCGCGTCGCTTGCCGCACGCCACACGACGCACCAGGCAGGCACGCCAGCCATCCCGTTTGACACCCGAACGTGCATCTCAGGCGTTTTGAACGCCATCCCTGGCACCCTTTTACAATCGCGCCATGCGCCCAAACTCCTCTGCCCCATCGCCAGCCACAAAGCCCTCATCCGGGAACACCCTGTCGCCCATCACGGCGCTCTCGCCGCTGGACGGCCGTTACGCAGGCCGCCTGGCGCCCCTGCGACCATTCATGAGCGAGCTGGGCTACATGCACCGCCGTGTTCAGGTCGAAATCGCCTGGTTTGTCGCCTTGTCCGATGCTGGATTCGACGAGTTTCAGCCTCTTTCGCCCGGCGCCCGCACCTACCTGCTCGGCCTTGTGAAAAACTTCAGCGAGGCCGACGGCCTGGCCATCAAGGACATCGAAAAGGTCACCAACCACGACGTCAAAGCCGTGGAGTACTGGATCAAGTCCAAATTCGAAGCCCGGCCCGAACTGCAGAAAGCAGCAGAGTTTGTGCATTTCGCCTGCACCAGCGAAGACATCAACAACACCAGCCACGCCCTGCAACTCAAAGGCGGTCGCGACACGGTGCTGCTGCCTGCGCTTGACGGCATCATCGCCAAGCTGCGCGAGATGGCGCATGCGTTTGCCGAAGTGCCCATGCTCAGCCGCACCCATGGCCAAACGGCCAGCCCCACCACCGTGGGCAAAGAGATCGCCAACGTGGTGGTGCGCCTGAGCGCGGCGCGCGAGAAGATCGCCCGCGTCAAGCTGATGGGCAAGATGAATGGCGCGGTGGGCAACTACAACGCCCATCTGTCTGCGTGGCCCGATTTCGACTGGGAAGCGTTCAGCAAAAACGTGATCGAGACGCCCGAGCCACTGGGCCTGGGCCTGACCTTCCAGCCCTACAGCATCCAGATCGAACCGCACGACTACATGGCCGAGCTGTTCGATGCCATGGCGCGCACCAACACCATCCTGATCGACCTCTCGCGCGACATCTGGGGCTATGTGAGTCTGGGTTATTTCAAGCAGCGCCTGAAGGCCGGCGAAATCGGTTCTTCGACCATGCCGCACAAGGTCAACCCGATCGACTTCGAAAACGCCGAAGGCAACCTGGGGTTGGCCAACGCCATGCTCAGACACCTGTCGGAAAAGCTGCCGATCAGCCGCTGGCAGCGCGATCTGACCGACTCCACCGTGCTGCGCAACATGGGTGTGGCCATGGGCTACGCGGTGCTGGCCTACCACTCCATGGCTGTCGGCCTGGGCAAGCTGGAGCTCAATGAAGAGGCGCTGGCCGAAGACCTGGATGCCGCGTGGGAAGTGCTGGCCGAGCCGATCCAGACCGTGATGCGCCGCTTTGGC
Source organism: Hydrogenophaga crassostreae (assembly GCF_001761385.1). GTDB lineage: Bacteria > Pseudomonadota > Gammaproteobacteria > Burkholderiales > Burkholderiaceae_C > Hydrogenophaga > Hydrogenophaga crassostreae. Next base: position 4,833,982 of record NZ_CP017476.1, read on the forward strand.
GTGGTCGGCGCCTACGAGAAGCTCAAGGAAGTCACGCGCGGCAAAACGGTCACCGCCGAAGCGCTGCACGGCCTGATTCACAGCCTGGAGATCCCCCAGGGCGAGAAAGACCGGCTGCTGGCCATGACCCCGGGCAGCTATGTGGGCATGGCCGCCAAGCTCGCGCGCCGCATCTGACCACGACCACGCCGAACCCCTCAATGGCCGGTATTTCCGGCCATTTTTTTGTCCCGAGTGGCTGAATTCGGGAGCCAACTCCAGTCCGGTTTGATCTGGCTCAAACCGATGCGGGCCCAGCCGCCCTAGAGTCACGGCCTTGTCGCGCGCACAAGGCGCGCAGCACCCGCGCTCATCCTGGCGTGCGGCAACCCCCAGCAAACCACCGCCAACATGGCTATCGAACTTTTCAACCAGGGCGGCCACGTGTGCCTGATGTTTTCCCACCTGAGCGATGAAGGGGGCAACGCCGTGCAAGCCAACCAGTTTCTGGTGATCCACGGTGACGCCGGCGCCATCATCGACCCGGGCGGCAACATGGCCTACAACGAGCTGTTGCTCACCATTGGCCGGTTCTTTCCACCCAACAAGCTGGACAAGATTCTGGCCTCGCACGCCGATCCGGACATCATCGCTTCGCTGGACCGGTGGATGACAAGCACGCAGGCCACGCTCTATATCTCGCGCCTGTGGGAGCGTTTTGCGCCGCATTTTTGCAAACCCGGCAAGACCCAGGGTCGCATCATCGGCATTCCCGATCCAGGGCAACACATTCCCCTGGGCGACAGCCACTTGATCGCCCTGCCAGCCCACTTCATGCACTCAGAGGGCAACTTCCAGTTCTGGGATCCCGTGAGCGGGATTCTGTTTTCCGGCGACCTGGGTGTGTCGATGGGGACGTCCGATGACGCCGCCAGGCCGGTCTCCTCACTGGCCGGCCACATCCCCAAAATGGAAAGCTTTCACCGGCGCTACATGGTCTCGGGCAAGGTGCTCAAACTGTGGGCCCACATGGCGCGCACGCTGCCCATCCGCATGATCGTGCCCCAGCACGGCTCGCCCATGACCGGTGCTGCGGTCGCTGAATTCATCGACTGGGTCAGTGATTTTGATTGCGGGGTGGACCACCTCACACAAGCCAATTACGTGGTCCCCGACTGAAGCATGCGTTGCCGCAGCGCGGGTCGCCGCCCTTCTATTCGATGGCGCGCTCGGCGTAGCGGTTGAAGCGCCAGGAGTCGCCTTCGAGCGTGATGCGGCGCCACGTGACCCGCTTTTCGGCCGGGGTCATTTCTGTCCAGCGCTGCACCTCATCAAAGTACCGGCCACAACCTTTGCAGACTTCATCACCCTGACTGGTCGAGCAAATCGCAATGCAGGGCGTATCGGGCTGCCTCTCGAACCAGGCCATCCAGGCCATGCGCGCCGCAACGGGCATGCTCGTTTCGTCTGCCGTGGTCTGGTGGTGATAGACCATCAGGGCATACACCTCGGCCAGCGCCGCCAGCTCGGGACACAGCGCCAGGTTGTGATCCACGGGCTCCCGCGCACGCCACAGGTTGATCGCGGCTTCGATGTCGGAGATGTGGATGCCTGCCATAGAGCGCTTGATGATAGCCAGCCTTCGAGAAACCAGCCGGGCCGAAAGGTCGGACCCTTCCGTTGGCGGCCGATACAATTCACCCACTCCAAGGGGCGAAGATCTCCGTTCCCGGGTCTGTGGTCAATCGGCCAGGCTCAGGGGGTGTTTGGATCAACAGCAACACGGGGCCACCAGGCGCCTGCGCGACACACACCCGGCCGGGCCACAGCCTGTCTCATGTGCCACGGTGGCGCCCAAGACCGGTCAGGCCCTGCTTCTGGCGCCAAGACACCGGGCGCGTCCCTCTCTCCACTCTTCTTGGCACACATTATGGAATTTCTGACTTCACCCGAGTTCTGGGTGGCCCTGGGCCAGATCATCATCATCGACATCCTGCTCGGCGGCGACAACGCCGTGGTGATCGCGCTGGCCTGCCGCAAGCTGCCGCCTGCCCAGCGTGCCAAGGGCATCATCTGGGGCACCGCGGGTGCCATCGTCCTGCGCGTGGTGCTCATCCTGTTTGCGATGACGCTGCTCAACCTGCCCTTCCTCAAATTCATCGGGGCCCTGTTGCTGGTGTGGATCGGTGTGAAGCTCATCGCGCCCGACGAAGACGATCACGACGGCATCGAAGGCAGCGACAAGCTCTTTGCCGCCATCAAAACCATCATCGTGGCCGATCTGGTGATGAGCGTGGACAACGTGATTGCCATCGCCGGCGCCGCCCAGAACTCGGGCGAGCACTCCACCTTGCTGGTGGTGCTGGGCCTGCTGATCTCCATTCCGATCATCGTGGCGGGCAGCCAGCTGGTGATCAAGCTCATGGCACGCTTCCCCTTCATCATCGTGGCCGGCGGCATGTTGCTGGGCTGGATCGCAGGCGGCATGCTGGTGACCGACCCGGTCTTTGCCAACCCCGGTGAGTGGCTGTGGATGGCCAAGATCCCGCAATCGAGCGCCGTGAAATACGGTGCGGCCATCGCTGGCGCGTTGCTGGTTCTGGCCATCGGCAAAGTCCTCGCGAACAGGCAGGTTTCGACCGATCCGGCTTGATATCGCATCGCTCAGTGCTATCCTGAAACCATGAAATTACTACTGACTTGGGCGCTCTCGGCTTGCGCGCTGCTGCTCGTGGCCTACCTCTACCCAGGGGTTCAGGTGGTGAGCTTTGTCTCCGCCTTGATCGCCGCAGCGGTGATCGGGCTGTTCAACATGCTGCTGCGCCCGGTGCTGGTGGTGTTGACGCTGCCCGTGACCGTGGTGACGCTGGGCCTGTTCCTGTTTGTCATCAACGCGCTGCTGTTCTGGGCCGCAGCGGGCGTGCTGGATGGCTTTCACGTCACCGGCTTCTGGGCGGCCATGCTCGGCTCGCTGATTTACTCGGGCCTGATGTTGATCGTCAACTCGGCCGTGAACTCACTTTTGTCGAGCTGATTCGCGCAGCTGCCGCTCGATCTCGCGGCGGCGTGCGTCCACGATCGCCACCTCGATCACATCGCTGCGCCGCACATCGGCAGGCAAGGCTTGCGCGGCTTTGAGCCGGTCCAGCGCCCCCTCGTTGTCAAAAATGGCCACCCGTGCCTCGGCTTCGCTGCGCAACGCCCGAACACGGTAGCCCAGAGCCGTTTGCGCCCGAGACAGCGTCTGCCAGGCCAGTGCATCGCGCGGATGGATCACGACCCAGCTCTGCAGGCGAGCCGCGGCGAGCACGGGCTGGCCTGAGGCCAAAGCAGCCAGGGCACCCTGCATCACGCCTGCACGGCTTTCACTGGCCAGCGCCGCATCGCGCAAAGCGGCAAAGCGCGCGTCGCTGGCCCCGCCCGGGGCAGCCAGCAACAGCTCCAGCATCAGCGTGTCCAACATGGGTCGGGCATCCGGGGGGCCCTGCTCACGCAGCTGCTGCCCCAGCGCCAGGGCTTCGGCGTGTTGCCCCAGCTGGTGGGCCGACAACACAGCGGCATAGCGCTCACCCAGGCTGGCCTTGGGGCTGCTGCCCGCCTTGAGCCAGGCGCGCCAGCGGTCGGGCCCCCTCTCGGCGAGCACCCGCGCACGCGAAGCCATCAAGGCATGCAGACTCACCGAAGGCAGAGGCAGCGCAGCAAGGTGGGCCGCGTTGCTCAACAGCGGCCCCGACAGCGGCTGTGCGCCGGGCTCCGATGCCAGCCGAAGGCGCATGTCGGCCATGCGCTCGGTGGTCAGCGGGTGGCTTCTCAGGTAAGGGAAATTGCCATCGTCGTTGAGGCGGGAAGCCTGCTGCAGCTTGTCAAACATGCTCACAAACCCCTGGCCGGGAAAGCCTGCCTCGGTCAACACGCCAAAGCCCACCCGATCGGCTTCGCGCTCCATGTCGCGCGAGAAGTTGAGCTGGTTTTGCACCGCCAGCGCCTGGCTGCCCACGATCGCGGCGTTGGCCACATCGACGTTGTTGCGCGCCGCCAGCGCGCCCAGAATCAGCGCGCCCATCAACCAGGGCGTGTCGCTGCCCTGGCGGGCGATCAAGCGGGCAATGTGGCGCTGCGACACGTGGCTGAGTTCGTGTGCCAGGACGCTGGCGAGTTCCTGCGGGCTCTCGGTCACGGCGAGCAGCCCCAGGTTCACGCCCATGTAACCGCCGGGCAAGGCAAAGGCGTTGACCTCCTTGTTGCGGTCGATCATCAGTTCCCAGGCCAGGCGCTCGTACAGCTCAGGCGGCACATCGCCCCGCTCGCGCGCTGCGGTCAGCAATGGCCGCCAGACCGATTGCAGGTAGTCCACCAGCACCGGATCGTCAAAGTAGTCGGGGTCGCGGTAGATCGACCGTGCGATGCTGTCGCCCAGCCGGCGCTCGTCCGCAATCGTGAGCTCAGAGCCATCGCCCAAGCCGGGCAATGCGCCACTGGCGAGCGGAGTCGGCGACCCGGCAGAGGCAGGGCTGGCGGCGTCACTGGCTCGCGTCTGGGCCTGAGCAAGCACGGCGGGTTGCATGGCCAGCAACGCCGCCAGGGCCAGGGCACCCAGGCGGGCACGAGCAAGTCCTTGAGGGGCGCGAGAACCGGAAGATGAAGGGTCAATCTGGTGCATCCCCGTATGATGCCGCCAAAGCCCATTAGTTTCTGTAAAGCGTTAGCAAAGGCCGCCATGAACCCGCCCGCATCCCCGTCAGCGTCCGACAGCAACAGCCCCCTGACCCACTTCGACGCCAACGGCCAGGCCCACATGGTGGACGTGGCCGCCAAAGCCCATACCCACCGCATCGCGGTGGCCGAAGGCCGCATCACCATGGAGCCTGCCACCCTGGCGCTGATCCAGAGCGGAACCGCCAAAAAAGGCGACGTGCTCGGCATCGCCCGCATCGCCGGCATTCAAGGAGCCAAACGCACCAGCGATCTGATCCCGCTGTGCCACCCGATTGCGCTGACCCGGGTTGCGGTGGAGTTCGAGGTGGAACCGGCGACCAACAGCGTGCTGTGCCGCGCAACAGCCGAGTGCACCGGCCAGACCGGCGTGGAAATGGAAGCCCTCTCAGCCGTGAGCGTGGCCCTGCTCACCATCTACGACATGTGCAAGGCCGCCGACCGGGGCATGGCGATCGGCGGGGTGCGGCTGGTGGAGAAGCGGGGGGGGAAGAGTGGGGATTTTGTGGCCAACGGATGAAGCTTTTTCCGCCCGTGTGTGGTTCACGTCACGGTACGGCAAAGCCATCACCAGGCAAGAATCCGACGATTTTTGCCTCGCCATCCATCACAGCAACCCATTCCTGCTTGTGCATCACAGGCAGAAACTTGGCTTGTTCAATGCCGACTTTCGCTCGTGTAAGCAGTTCAACAGCCGCAGTGCCGGTCTCTGGAAAGCGGTCAACGAAAGATTGAAGCGGCTTGGTCCTGGACAGCGCTTTCGGCTTGTAAGTCTCGTCGTAGGGGATGTAAAACTCTGGCCTTTGGGAGTAGTCGCGACCGCCAAACACTGATTCCACCATGACTTCCTTGCGCTCCTCACTGTTGATGGAGTCCCGGATGCCCACGACAACCGGCCCCCCGGTCCAGCGCGGGCGGATTGCGAGAGGGAGAGCCCCAAGCTCCTTGTGAACGTCGTCGCCGTTGTAGTCTGGCATGGAAATCACCCGGAATCGGTCAACCTCGTGCACCAGGAAAAGCGGTCGCGCCTGATGCACCGTGTGCATCCCATAGACCAGCGCACCCAGCTGAATCAAGATCACAAGAGACATGTCGATCAGAATTTCGCGGCGGGGCTTCTTCGGGCTGTACAAGACCAAGGTCAGCAACGGGCCGCAAACCACGTCCACTGTCACCAGAATCAAAAACAGCTTGAGGCCTCCCGACAGCAGGCCATAAGGATGCGGGTACCAGACGAGGAACACCAGGACGGCCGCCATTGCAGCCACCCCCGCCGATGCCAGAAAATGAAAGAGGGCAGCCTTGGACGCCGCCCTCATGCGCAAGTTGAAGGACATAGGCGAAGTTTATCTGCACTCTGCGGGCAAATACTTGGCTGGCAAGGTGCCCAGCACACGATTCGCCATGCCACGAGCGGTCGCGGTGGCATTGGTGGTCCCAGCGCACGCCCAATCTATCGGGCCCTGAGACGCCGCCGTGGGTGCGACGCCGTTGACGTTTGGAGACAACACAAAAGTCAGACCATTGAGCGGAGTTGGGATGCCATTGGCCGCATTCGCAGCCAGGGTCACGTAGATCGGCCAAGTGGCGCTGCCAGCAAATGGCGTACAAACCGTGCCAACAACGCCCGGCGTTTGCACGCACATGTTGGCCACATACTTCGACTGCTTGTCCGCAAGTGGTACAAGATTGAACGCTGCGGCTGCTGAACTCAAGCCCGCCACCGTGTCTGCACTGTATCCCTCGCTCATGAAAGTCTTCGCTGCCGATGCGGCCACAACGGCTTCTGACGTTTTGGCCCGAACTGCGTAGTCTTGATAGGCAGGCAACGCAACGGCCGCAAGGATGCCGATGATGGCCACAACGATCATCAGTTCAATTAGCGTGAAACCACGGTGGTTTGAGCTCTTCATAGGTCGTCCTCTGGACTTTGAAAAAGGACGCATTCTGCGCGCAAGTACGGGTTCATATGCATGGTCCGTGCCACGCATGCAGATCAAATTTTTGTGAGATTTGTCACACCGGGATTGCCCTCAAGTGACATTGTTTGGCCCCCCGGTGAGGCGACCAGACTGGCACGTTTCGACACCCTCCGAACCAAAGCTTCGGTACAGGCCACCAAGCGGGCTTCATGGGGTTGACCAGGAAGACATTCCTATCCCATTCGGCACAGCGCGATGCAGGACTCCAACTTGAGACAAGGCATCAAGTGCGGCCTGCCTGGCCCCACAGAGAGAGAGAGAGGCGCGCCGGGTGGCAACACCCGGGTCGGACGCACACCAACCCCTGGCGAAACTGCGACGCAACTGATGTCCGCGAGAATCGGACGAAAAAAAGGAGGCGCCAAGCGCCTCCCTTTTTAGGTTCTAGCCTCTGCTGCGGCAAGCACAGCAGAAGTGAAATCAACGGCACTCAGCAGGTGCGTACTTGGCTGGCAGCGCAATGGTGGGAGCGACACGGTTGACCAGGCCACGAGCCGTTGCAGTGCTCGCGGTCGAACTTACGCAAGCCCAGTCAATCGCGCCCGAGACTGCAGCGGTAGGAACTGCTTGTTGCACGTTTGGAGAAAAGGTGATTTCGCTGCCGTTCAAGCCAGTGGGAATACCATTCGCAGCCGTGGCAGCGATGGCGACGTTGATCGCCCAGGTAGCACCCGCACCGGGCGCAGCGCAAGCTGCTGCGGTCGCAGGCTGTTGAACGCAAATATTCATCACATACTTGGAGGCCTTCTCAACGACCGCCGTGGAGTTGATACCAGCGGCTGCTGCGTCCATGGCACCAATGCCACCAGTCTGGAAGGCCTCACTCATCACACCCTTCACGGAAGAGGCAGCGATCACGGCCTCGCTCACTTTGGCACGAACGGCGTAATCCTGGTAAGCGGGCAGAGCCACGGCAGCCAGAATACCGATGATGGCCACCACGATCATCAGTTCGATGAGGGTGAAACCTTTTTGCATGGAACGCTTCATTTAAAACTCCTTGAGGGATTGAAAGGGGAAAAACACAATGAGGTGTAAGAGACGGTTTCTATTGAGCAGAGACCGTGCCAACCTGAAATGCGCTGTTTTTTGTGCGCTTTTTCGCGCTTTAGGTCCTTCGGGTGACGTTTTGTGCGCTCTTGCGGGTTTTGGGGTGACGTTTTTTGTCACTTTGCCGCTCGACGACACAAATTGTCACGCGCACATTCAAAGATCGAAGGTTTGCCCGGCGCTCAGCCAGCGAATGTCGTGGCGCACATCACCGACCCGGCTGGGCGTCTGATCGAAGCGTTGCACCTCGGTCATGATCAATCCCGTTTCGGCGGGCTTGGTGTGGGTGATATAGATGGGGTAATGCTGGTGGGTGCCGATGCTGTCGAGCTCGGTGGCCAGCACGCTGGGCGACAGGTGCTTGCTGCGTTGGGCCAGGTCTTTTTCCCGGTCGCTGAAGGCGGTCTCAATGATGAGCATGGCCACAGGCAACTGGTTGACCCGCTGCCAGAAGGCCGGGTTGCGCTCGGTATCGCCACTGAACACCCAGTAGCCCGACTCGGCGGCGGCGGCATAGCCCACGGCGGGCACGGTGTGCACAGCGGGCAAAACCTCCACGGTTTTGCCACCCACCGACAGTTCCTGCCCAACCTCAATGGGCTCGAACCGGACCAGGGGCGAGTCGGCACTCGGTATGGTGGAAAAATCGGGCCAGATCAGGTTGTTGAATATGTGGGTCTTGAGCGCGGCGATGGTGCCGGGCAGCGCATGAACCTGCAGGGGTGACGCTCCTGCGGCGAGTCGGATGGCGGCCACGGCATCGAGCATGAGGGGCAGGCTCGCGATGTGGTCCAGATGGGAATGGGTGAGCAAGACGTGCTGCACCCGGGCCATTTCGGCCAGGGTCAGGTCACCAACGCCGGTGCCCGCATCGATCAGCACATCGTCGTCGAGCAAAAATGACGTGGTTCGACAGCCTTGCGCGATCGCGCCAGAACAGCCCAGGACTCGTACCCGCATTAAAAAACCATCCCTGTGGTTGGCGCCCGCCCTGAAAGACCGCTGCGCTATTTGTTATCAAAAACGGCGATGCCGTCCCACTCGGGGCCGGGCGGCGACGCTTTCATGGAGACTACCCGCTCCGCATAAAGGTGGTAAAGGACTTTTTCCTCACTCTTGCGCCGCAGCTCGATGAGCCGTTGTTCACAAACCTCCCAGGCCTGGGCCCGCCAGGCGCTGAGTGCGAGTTCCCAGAGAGCAAGCTCCTCAGCCAGTTCCGGGGTCAGCTCACTGACCAGGCAACAAGGCGAATAAATATCAACCGACTGGGTTTTGCCCTTCACCCGCACACGGTCCAGCGCTTGCCAGACAAATCCGCTGGCCTGGGACCGGGTGAATTCGCTGACCACGATATCGACACCATACAGACGCGACAACCCTTCCAGCCGGGCGCCCAGATTGACGGCATCGCCAATCACGGTGTAGCTCCGCCGCATGTCAGAGCCCATATCGCCGACGCACATGTCGCCCGTGTTGAGACCCAGACCCAGGCCAATGGGCGTGCTCCCCTGGGCGAGGCGTTGGGCATTGATGGCCCGGAGGGTCCTGGCCATGTCCAGCGCCGCCTGCACGGCCAGCGTCGCATGGTTGTCCATCTTGACGGGGGCACCCCAAAAGGCCATGACGCAGTCACCCATGTATTTGTCGATGGTGCCGCGGTGATCGCGAATCACTCCTGTCATCTGGTTGAACACGGTGTTGAGCAAGCCTTGTAGCTCGACCGGATTCATGGTTTCCGATATCTGGGTGAAGCCACGCATGTCGGAAAACATCACGGTGAGCTGGCGCATTTGCGCTTTCATGGAATAGCTGGCGGGATCTTTCACCATTTCATCCACCAGCGCGGGCGGCACGTAAGTGCCAAACAGATTCGCCAGGTCACGCTTGGCGCGGCTTTCAATCAGATACCCGTAGCTCATGTTCAAAGCAAAGGCAAACGCCGACATCACCAGCGTACTGGCCAGAGGCAGCACCAGGCCATGGCCGACGAAAAGCCAGGTGTTCAGGCCGATGACCATCGCCACCACGGCCACACTCAACAACACCGCCCTTGTGGCACTCAGCAAAGGCAAGGCCAACGCCAGGATCAAGCCCGCGACCACCAGCGTGACCAATTCGTAGCCCAGCGCATAGTCGGGCCTGGTCAGCAACTCGCCGTCCAGCAAACCCGCAATGAGATTGGCATGGGTCTCAACGCCAGGGTAGGTTTCCCCTACTGGCGTTGCCCGCAGATCCAGCAGGCCGGGTGCCGTCGTGCCCACCAGCACAATCTTGTTGGCCAGGCTCCCTGGCGCCACACGGTTGGCCAGCAAGTCGGCGGCTGAGACATACGTAAACGACCCTCCGCGAGGCCCGCCCTTGCCCCGGAACGGAACCAGGGCAGCCACGCGTTCATCCACGTCAATCGACAAAGTTGTCGCGTCTTTCCGCAAGCGAACGCTTTCCAGCGCCTGGTAATCCGATGGCAAAAAACGCTGGCGGGGAAAGCCGGGTGAGATCTCGGGGTCACCCAGCAACACGCGAAACATCGCCAACGCCAAGGATTCGTAGTAACGCCCCTGGTACTCTGCCAGCAACGGCAAGGAGCGCACCACCCCATCGCGATCGGTCAGGGAGTTGAAAAAGCCCGCGCGTGGCGCCGCCTCGGTCAGGGTTGCAATATTGGATCCGTAGCCGTCCCATTGCGTTGCCAGAATGCGCCGGCCCTCCAGAGAGTCACCAGCGATAGCCGGCGACGGCAAAACGCCACTGGTTCGCCCCTCCCGATCACTGGTGAAGTAATACCCCAGCACCACAGGGCGCCCTTCAAGGGCTTTGGCGAACTGGTCGTCGTGGTCCAGTTCAGGCGCCAAAGCTTCCACGCTTTGGGCAAACCCGGGCTGATCGGCCAAAGCACCGTTCGCCAGGCGCCGGAGCTGCACCAGCCCAGCGCTGTCATCGGGTTCGGCGAAAACGGTGTCAAAGCCCAGCACCGCAATCTTCTGGTCTTCAAAAAGCGTGGTCACAAGGCGCGCCATGTGGTGGCGACCCCAGGGCCAGCGCCCGACCTCGGCCAGGCTTTTCTCATCGATATCGACGATCACAACCCGCTCGTCGAGCGTCTCTGGCATGGTGGCACGCAAGCGCGCGTCATAGGCCAGATCGTCCAGGCGCTGCAGTATCCCCATGGGCATCACACCCACGGCATGCAATATCACCAGAATCAGCGGCAGCAGCGTCACCGCAATGCGCGGCCCGTGTTTGCTCAGGGCCTGCATGCTGCGACGGGTGAAACCTGAAGAGAACAGGAAGGGATTGGCAGCGCCGAGCCCAAGGACCCGGCGGCCACAGCAGACATCAGTGCTGGATGAACTGCATCTGCGTGCCGGCCAGTTCGATCACGTCGCCATGCTTCAGATTGAGTGCTTCGGTACCCAAAGCGGTACCGTTGACGGTGGGCTTGACCGCCCCTTCAACCAGGGCCACCACGTAGCCATGTGGACGGCGCGTGATTGCCGCGACAGCCACACCCGGCTTGCCGATGGTTGTCACCACCTTCACGAGGGGCACTTCCCGACCCGTTGCAGCGCCCGACATCACCTTGATCGCAGCGCTACCCACACTGCCAGCGGCAGGGGTTGCGCCCTCGACGGCGCCCGAGTTGATGACCGTGGTCTTTTCGTAATTGTCTGACGCGCCATCGTGAACGAACTTGATCTTGTACTTGCCAATCTCAACCGTGTCCCCGTTTTGCAACTGCTGCTTCTTGATGGCCTTGCCATTCACGTAAGTGCCATTGGTGCTGTTCAGGTCCTCCAGAAACACCTCGGCCCCCGACATCTGCATCACCGCATGTTCCCCGCTGACAGCGAGGTTATCGATAACGATGTCGTTGTATGGCCTGCGACCCAAGGTCGTACGGTCTTTGGTTAGCTGCACTTCTTTGATGACCACGCCATCAATAGAAACGATCATTTTCGGCATGGCCGACTCCTCTGGAACCTGATAAACCAATTCTTAAGCATTCATGTTACCCCAGCATGCGGGACAACAGCCCCCTGCGCATAGGTTTTGCACGGGCATGCGCCAGTATCACCGATATGTTGTCGCGCCCGCCATTGTCGTTGGCCGCGTCAACCAGCGCCCCGGCCTTTTCCTCAAGCGTTCCTTCTGGCTGAAGTATCGCCGCAAGCCCTTCGTCGGTCACCATATCGCTCAAGCCATCGGAGCAAAAGAGGTAAATGTCGCCGTCTTCAACACGGAATTCGTTGACTTCCAACAACACCGTGTCTTCTACACCCAGCGCCCGGGTGACCAGGTTTTTGTGGGTGGCAAACTGCGCCTGTTCGACAGAGATGAGCCCGGCGTCGATTTGCTCCTGCAACAAAGAGTGGTCCCGGGTGAGTTGCTGCAAGGTGGTCCCGCGCAAACGGTAACAGCGCGAATCACCCACATGGCCGATCATGGCCCTCGAACCAGCGAAAACGCCCATCACCAAGGTGGTGCCCATGCCGGCATAGGCCGCATTGGCGTTGGCCGCGTTGAAAATTGAACGGTTGGCGTTGTCAATACAGATTTCCATGGCCCGCTTGAGCTCGCGGGAGCTGGCTTCGCTACCACCCTCGAGCAACCAGCGCCCGAGTTCGGTCTTGACGAACGAGGTTGCCATGGCGCTGGCGACTTCGCCTGCGTTGTATCCGCCCATGCCATCGGCCAGAACCACCAACTGGTTCTCGTCGTCAACCACCACCGAATCCTCGTTGTTGCCGCGGATCAGGCCCGGGTCGGTCTGGGCGAAGTGCTCAATGTTCATGTAACTTGGTCAGGAGAACGCGGAGCCTGGCCGCTTGTCGAATCTGCGGTCCACGCCTGTCACTTTCTATATGGCCAAAGGGCCGGTGTTGTTCGTGCTGTTCACTTCAGAGGTGCGAGGAGATCGCACCAAGGTTGCCTCATAGGGGTCGTCCCCAGCGCTGCTTTGTTGTACCCCTGTCATGTCGCCCCCTTCGGGCAAGGCACTCGCCACACGGTGAAGCTCGGTTGCCAGAGCTTCACCCGTTGCATACCGGTCTTCTGGGGCCTTGCTTAGAGTTCGTTCAAGTATATCTGCCATGGCCTGCGGCATGTCTGGGCGAGCCAAAAGGGGGTTCAGGGGAGGGCTGTTGGCGATGTCGTACATCAGCGCACTCAACGAATCGCCTCGAAACGGCAACGTGCCCGTCAACAATTGGTACAGGGTCACACCGAGCGAATAGAGATCCGAGCGCCCATCGAGCCGTCGGCCTGCCAGTTGCTCTGGCGACATGAAACTCGGGGTGCCCAGAATGGTCCCGGTCTTGGTTCGATTGGCATCGGTGACGCGCGCGATGCCAAAGTCGGTCACCTTCACAGCGGCCGTCACCGCATCAAACATGATGTTGCCGGGCTTGATGTCGCGATGAATCACCTGATGTCGATGGGCATAGTCCAGCGCCTGCGCAACCTGAATGCCGATCTCCAGCACAGCAGCCATGGGAAGCAGTTGGCCTGGCCGGGCGTGAACAACCAGATCCTGGCCGTTGAGAAACTCCATGGCGATAAAGGCGAGGTCGTGCTCTTCGCCCGCATCAAAAATCGTCACGATGTTGGGATGCTGCAAACGCCCGGCGGTTTCGGCCTCCCGGAAGAAGCGCTCACGCGCGTCTTGCAGCTCGTGTCCGTCGAACTCGGCGCTCAAGGCCAGCGTCTTGATCGCCACGACGCGCCCGATTTTGGGATCGCGGCCCTGGTAGACCACCCCCATTGCTCCCTTGCCCAGTTCTCTTTCGATCTGATACCGACCGAGCATCGGCTTTTCAATACCGTCGCCCGTCAGGAGCAGGGTGCCACCGGGATGGCTGGCGTTGCCACCCAGCATCACGGCTTGGGACATGTCCCTGGCCCGGTTCAGACGGCGTTGCAGGTCTCCATCTGCTCCACCCATCTGCAGCATGTGTGCGTACACCGTTTCGGCCTTGGCAAATTGGCGTTTCCGTTCGAAGTCAAGGGCGAGGCCCCTGAGGTTTTCCATCAGGCTTTCACTGTGAGGCACCCGGCGCAAACGATCAAATGCCATGTCCAGCTGGCCCTGGCTTTGTAACGAGAGCCCCATTTGCCGATTGGTTTCGGCCGACTCGGCCTCGCTGCTCAACTTGCGGGATTCGGTGGCGCCAAAGCGGCGTGTCACGAGAGCGAGATGGCCTATCAACAGCAAGGCTGCGGGGAACACCAGTGGCAGCCAGAGCGCCTCATGCGCCAGCAAGAACACCTCCAGGCCCACCATGCCGAGGAACAAGCTGAGGGAGACCCAGGCCCCTCTGGCCGCCGACAAGCGCGGCAACACCAAGGCGAGGTACGCGACCAAGAGGACCAGCACCGCCGGCACCGCGCCGCGACTCCAGCCTGGCGAGGCAATGAAATGGTTCTGCAACAGGCTGGAGGTGGTGTGCGCCAGCATTTCCGCAGGCGACAGCGCGGCGGACACCGGGGTCTTAAAGAAAGTGCCTACGCCGGCGGCGGTGGCGCCGATGATGACCACTTTGTCTTTGTATTTGCTGGCTGGAATCTTGCCTGCAATCACGTCATAGAAGGCGTCTGTAGAGAATGCCGGTTTGCCGTTTCGCGGGGGGTAATACTGTGGCAACACACGCCCTTGCGGGTCGGTTTCGATGCGTCTTGCCCCCAGCATCAAGCCCTCTCCCGGCATCAACTTAACGTCTTCGCGGTTGAGGTTCAGAGTGATGGCCGCCACTGTCAGGGCCATCGACGGTACGGCCTCGCCATCAAATCTCACCAACAGCGGTTCGGCACGTACCGCGCCGTCAACATCCAGCGCCGGGTTCAAATGCGCCACCGCTTGAGCCGCATCACCGAACATGGCCATTGGCTGCTGCGTGGCGGTGGCAGGCATGCCCAGGCTGGCGCCGTCTGGCAAGGTGCTGCGCCGCGCAAAGCCGGGCAATGGCGCATCTGGGCGCCCCGGTGCATCGCCCAAGGTGAACAACGAGGGAATCACCACCCGCCCAGAGGCACGCATGCTGCTGGCCAGAACGGCATCGGAATCAAGGCGCTGTTCCGCAGCGTTGATGTAGTCCCTTAGATAGCGGTCTGCGTTCGGCCCCAGGTCGTTCAATGCAACCGGGCGAGGTGCATCGCCCAGGGTGTCGCGCAAAGCACGAAGGCTTTCCAGGCCGCGGTCTGTCTGAGGCTCAAAGAAGAAGGCCGTGTGTGCGATGGTCTTGGCACCGGCCGCGGACAGTTGGTCGATCAGGCGGGCGTGGACTTCGCGCGGCCATGGCCATCTGCCTATGTTGGCAATGCTGGTGTCATCAATGGCAATGACCGCGATGCGGTCGCTGGGCAAACGTGGTGTCAGTGAGATCGCCGTGTCATACAACTGGAGCTCCAGCCCCGTGAACAGGCGCGTACCTGCCTGCACCAGGATCACGCCCAGAGCAATCCCGATGGCCAGCAGGGCATCAGAGAAGATTCGCCTTTTTTTGCGAGGGGTTGGCAACGGCAATGTAGGTGACACGGATGGCTGGCGCCTGAATAGGGGATGGGCAGTTTCGGGCAAGTGTTATCCAGCCTCGCAGGCTACGCGCATTCACACGGCGTCAAAACGCAAAAAAGGCAACGCTAACGTTGCCTTTTTTGAGGGGGATGCCCGAAATCAGAGCATGGCTTTGAGCAGCTTGGCCATTTCCGATGGGTTGCGCGTGACTTTGAAGCCGCAGGCTTCCATGACCGCCAGCTTGGCATCGGCCGTGTCGGCACCACCAGAGATCAGCGCACCGGCGTGGCCCATGCGCTTGCCGGGAGGGGCGGTCACGCCAGCGATGAAGCCAACGATCGGCTTCTTCATGTTGTCGCGGCACCATTCGGCGGCTTCGGCTTCGTCCGGGCCACCGATTTCGCCGATCATGATGACGGCGTCGGTATCGGGATCTTCGTTGAAAGCGCGCATGACATCGATGTGCTTCAGGCCGTTGATGGGGTCGCCACCAATGCCCACGGCGCTCGACTGGCCCAGACCGATTTCGGTCAGCTGTGCCACGGCTTCATAGGTCAGCGTGCCCGAGCGGGACACGACGCCGATGCGGCCTTTTTTGTGGATGTGGCCGGGCATGATGCCGATCTTGATCTCGTCGGGCGTGATCAAGCCTGGGCAGTTGGGGCCGAGCAGCAAGGTTTTCTTGCCGCCAGCGGCTTCCTTGGCCTTCATCTTGTTGCGCAAGATGAGCATGTCCTTGACCGGGATGCCTTCGGTGATGCAGATCGCCAGATCCAGATCGGCCTCAACGGCCTCCCAGATCGCAGCGGCAGCGCCGGCTGGCGGCACATAGATCACCGACACGGTGGCGTTGGTTTCCGCTGCGGCTTCCTTGACGGAGGCGTAGATCGGGATGTTGAAGATCGACTCACCGGCCTTCTTGGGGTTCACGCCGGCGACAAAACATTCTTTGCCGTTTGCGTATTCCTGGCACTTTTCCGTATGGAACTGGCCGGTCTTGCCGGTGATGCCCTGGGTGATGACTCGGGTGTCTTTGTTGATGTAAATCGACATGGTGTGTTCCTTCGGCGTTAGGCTGCGTTGACCGCGGCGACCACTTTTTCAGCGGCTTCGGCCATGGTGTCGGCGCTGATGATGGGCAGGCCGGATTCGGCCAGCATCTTCTTGCCCAACTGCTCGTTGGTGCCCTTCATGCGAACCACGAGTGGCACGCTCAGGTTGGTGGCTTTGCAGGCCGTGATCACGCCGGTGGCGATCGTGTCGCACTTCATGATGCCGCCGAAGATGTTGACCATGATGGCCTTGACCTTGGTGTTTTTCAGCATGATCTTGAAGGCTTCGGTGACCTTCTCGGGGGTGGCACCGCCGCCCACGTCCAGGAAGTTGGCAGGCTCGGCACCGTACAACTTGATGGTGTCCATGGTGGCCATGGCCAGGCCAGCGCCGTTCACCAGGCAACCGATGTTGCCGTCCAGGCTGATATAGGCCAGGTCGAACTTGGAAGCTTCGATTTCGGCTGCGTCTTCTTCGTCCAGATCGCGGAAAGCCACGATATCGGGATGGCGGAACAGGGCGTTGGGATCGAAGTTGAACTTCGCATCCAGGGCCATCAGGTTGCCTTTGGAGTCGCAGTTCAGCGGGTTGATCTCCACCAGCGACGCATCGGTGTCCATGTAGCACTTGTAGAGCTTGGCGAAGATGTCGATCGCCTGTTCCACAGAATCGCCGGTCAGGCCGATGGCAGCGGCGACTTTTTTCGACTGCTCAGGGGTGATGCCGGTCAGCGGGTCAATCATCTCGGTGATGATTTTCTCGGGCGTGGAATGGGCCACTTCTTCAATGTCCATGCCGCCTTCGCTCGAAGCGATCAGGGCGACCTTTTGCGTCGCGCGGTCGGTGACCAGCGACACATACAGTTCGTTTTTGATGTCGGCGCCGTCTTCAATATAGAGGCGACGCACTTTCTGGCCTTCGGGGCCCGTCTGGTGGGTCTTGAGCTGCATGCCCAGGATTTCGGTCGCCAGGCGTTTGACGTCGTCAATCGACTTGGCCACTTTCACGCCACCGCCCTTGCCACGGCCACCGGCGTGGATCTGGGCTTTGACAACCCACACAGGGCCGCCCAGTTTTTGTGCGGCTTCGACGGCCTCCTGCACAGTAAAAGCAGCAATGCCACGGGGTGT
Source organism: Hydrogenophaga crassostreae (assembly GCF_001761385.1). GTDB lineage: Bacteria > Pseudomonadota > Gammaproteobacteria > Burkholderiales > Burkholderiaceae_C > Hydrogenophaga > Hydrogenophaga crassostreae. Next base: position 4,851,399 of record NZ_CP017476.1, read on the forward strand.
GGGCACGCCGAACTGACGCAAGATTTCCTTGCCTTGGTACTCGTGAATTTTCATGAGGTCTCTCTCAGACTGGGGGGTTTCTCGATCCGGTCAAACCGCAGTCAGCCGGTACGCGGGTACTGGACACAGCAACCCAAGAATGTATCATGCTGCGACGCACCAAAGTGTTGATCACGTATTAGCGTAATGCATAATTATATTGACGCATCTCTGAATCAGAACTGACAAGGGCCCGAGACATGAGCAAGGTATTCATTGATGGCGAAGCCGGCACCACCGGATTGCAGATTCGAGATCGCCTGCAAGGCATGCCCCAGATTCAGGTTTTGAGCATCGCACCCGAGCGCCGCAAGGATCCCGAGGCCAAGCGCGAACTCATGGCACAGGCAGACTTGGTGATTCTCTGCCTGCATGACGACGCGGCCATCGAGTCGGTCGCCATGATCGATGGCTTGCCGGGCAAGAAGCCCCGCATCATCGATGCTTCTACGGCTCACCGCTGCAACGACTCATGGTCCTACGGGTTTCCTGAACTCTGCGCGGAACAGGCCGCCGCTGTGGCCAAGGCCGACCGGGTGGCCAACCCCGGTTGTTACGCCACCGGCGCCATCGCTATCCTGCGTCCCTTGATCGACGCCGGCTTGCTCGCCGCCGACGCGGCTGTTTCCCTGCCTTCGGTGAGTGGCTACTCCGGCGGTGGCCGGGCCATGATCGAAGCTTATGCAAAGGGCGAAGCGCCGCTGCATGAAGCCTACGCCCTGGGCCTAGCCCACAAGCACATCCCCGAGATTCAGCGCTACACCGGCCTGACGCGCCGCCCCATCTTCATTCCAGCGGTGGGCAACTTTGAACAAGGCATGCTGGTGCAATTGCCATTGCACCTGGACCAGCTGCCTGGCCAGCCCAAGGCCAGCGACCTGCACGACGCCCTCATGGCCCATTACGCGAGCAGCGTCGCTCAAGGTGGTTTTGTGCGCGTGGAGCCGGCCACGGCCGACGGCAAGCTCGATGCCACGGCATTGAACAACACCAACCAGCTGGAGATTCGCGTCTTTGCCAATGAAGCGCAGCGACACGCCGTGGTCATTGCCCGCCTGGACAATCTGGGCAAGGGTGCCAGCGGCGCGGCCGTGCAAAACCTGCGGTTGATGCTGGGTCTTTGATCCCGGCCTGTCAGGCAGGCAGTTCCCGGGCATTCAGTCTGGGCTGAACCGTGCCAGGGCCTTCGCCAGCTGCACTTTGGCGTTCATGTCCACGATGCTGTCATGCGCCATCACCACCCGCTCGATCGGCCAACGCAGGATGCGCTGACAGCTTGCGGCGGCGGCAGGCTTGTCCCGGGTGACCAGCGACACCAGCCTGGACACCGCCAGACCGTTCATCACACCATTGAGGTGACCGTACGCCCGCGACTGCCAAGGCCAGTCACCCTGGAACCACATGCAGAGGTCGGTGGCGATGAGGGTCTTGCTGCGCTCATGAAACCAGACCGTCTCACGAACCAGCGGCATACCCTCCACAAACACCTGATCCAGCTCTGACGCCCACTCGGGCAAGACCTCCCTGGGCAAGGTGCGCAGCTCCGTCAGATCTGGCCGCTTCTTTATGAGCCCTGGCGCTCCCCACAACTGCGCCAAGGGATAGGCCTTCAGCGCCTCCCCTGCGAACAGGTGGTGGGCGAGGTTGGGGGCGACGATCCAGCGGACCCGCCCAAGTTGATTCAACCCGTTCTTGAGCGCCTCGGTGAGGGGAATGGGTGAGTGCAGCCACAAGGCACCATCGGGAAACCGGACCACCGTCATGCGCGACGACAGCGCCAAACCCATGGACTTGAAGCGGTGGGTTGCGCACCACAGATCGGGGGCGATGGATTGCAGCATGGGTGGCGTCTTTCTTCTGTTGTGCACAGCACGATCAGCGCGCCAGTGTATGCCCGCCCCGGCCGCATTGCATGCGCCCAACCCAATCTCGCACCACCAACCGGCTCACTCGATCCCGTCGTCTTCCGAGCCTTTCACGACCTTGTAAATGGTCTCGGCGGCAAACCCACGGGTCGACAGAAAGCGCATCTGCTTCGCCCGGCCCTGCGCGTCATCGGCAGGCCCGCCAAATTTTTTCCGCCAGACCTCGCGGGCGCGCTCGACCTCGGTGGCCTTCAAGTTGCCCACGGCCAGAGCGATCGCTTCAGGCGCCAAGCCCTTGGCCAGCAACTCTTGCCGCACCCGCATCACCCCCAGGCGCGGCGCGCGACGAAAAATCACCGACTCCAGAACGCGCTGTTCGTTGATGAAACCCTTGGCCTGCAAATCGTCCAGCGCCTTGGCCAGCTCGCCCGCTTCAGTCTCATGTGGGCGCAGCTTGCGCTCCAGCTCGGCGCGCGAATGCTCACGCTGCCCGAGCAGGCGCAGGGCGCGGCCCTTCAGCGAGAGTTGGTTAAAGGCCATGTCTGCTCACTACCGGAAAAGCCCCCTCGAGGGCCAGTGACACAGTGACAAAGCGCGCTCACGCGGATTGCACCAGTTGCCTGATCTTCACGGCTTTTTCGAAGTGGTCCAACCGGTGGGTATGAATCCACCAGGTGGCCGCTTCCAGCAAGAGGTCAGGGTCATCGTTCTTGTTGGCGAAGAAAGCATAGAACGACAAGCCCACCCCTTCGCCTTTGCTGGCCACCTTGGCGTCGCACACGGCAACGATTGTCTCTCTCAAGGATGTCCGCAAGATTCCGCTCACTCCACCTGCGGCACGACAGCCTCAGCCTTTTCGGCTTTTTCGGCTTTGGCCGCCTTTTTGCCACCCTTGCCAGGAGCCTCGCTGCTGGGCAGCAGCGGTACACCCAGCTCGGTGCGCACCTTGTTTTCGATCTCAAAGCGCAGATCGGGGTTTTCGCGCAGAAATTCGCGCGAGTTGTCGCGGCCCTGGCCGATTTTTTCCCCGTTGTAGGCGTACCAGGCACCCGACTTGTCGATCACGCGGTTGGCCACGCCCAGGTCAAGAATCTCACCTTCACGGCTGATGCCCTCACCAAACAGGATGTCGAACTCGGCCGTCTTGAAAGGAGGCGCCACCTTGTTTTTCACCACTTTGACTTTGGTTTCGTTGCCGATTGCATCGTCGCCCTTCTTGATGGTGCCGGTGCGGCGGATATCCAGGCGAACAGAGGAGTAAAACTTCAATGCGTTGCCACCGGTGGTCGTCTCGGGCGAGCCGAACATCACGCCGATCTTCATGCGGATCTGGTTGATGAAGATGACCGTGCAGTTGGTTTTTTTGATGGATGCGGTGAGCTTGCGCAGGGCCTGGCTCATCAACCGGGCCTGCAGGCCGGGCAAAGAATCGCCCATTTCACCTTCGAGTTCTGCCTTGGGTGTGAGCGCTGCGACCGAGTCGACCACGATCAGGTCGACTGCGCCAGAGCGCACCAGGCTGTCCACAATCTCCAGCGCTTGTTCGCCGGTATCGGGCTGGGAGATCAGCAGGTCTTGCAGGTTCACACCCAGTTTTTGGGCGTATTGGATGTCCAGAGCGTGCTCAGCGTCCACGAAAGCGGCTTGACCACCCACCTTTTGCATCTCGGCGATCACTTGCAGCGTGAGCGTGGTTTTGCCAGATGACTCAGGGCCGTAGATTTCGACCACCCGACCACGCGGCAATCCGCCAACGCCCAGTGCAATGTCAAGGCCCAGAGAGCCGGTGGATACCACCTGGATGTTCTCAATCACCTCGCCTTCGCCCAGACGCATGATGGTGCCCTTGCCGAACTGTTTCTCGATCTGGGCCAATGCGGCCTGCAAGGCCTTGGATTTTTCACTGTTGAGCGAATTGGATTTGACGGCTACGTCCATTTTTAACTCCTTGAATATGTTGATCTGCGAAGAGAGTGGGTGTTCGCTTCAAGCCATTTGGGTTTGCATACAGGCTGGATGCTTGAACAGGAGTTTATCGCCTCATACATTCCTGACAAGCCATATTTTCGTCAGTTTGCCTTACTATATAACGTCCCCTGCGCCGCTGCGCGGCTTCCCCCCAAGGGGACCACGCCTGCGGCCCGGCGGAGCCGGTTCCACGGCGTGTGCTGGGGCTTCGCATTGCCGCCCTCTCTTCGAATTGGGCGGCTGTCGGGCATTCGAAAAGGCTGAAGGGTTTTAGATGATCGAGCAGATTGAGGGCCATCAGGAAGACGACCGCTGGCGCCAGACCCACCTGGGGCGGCTCATGGGCTTGGCCTTGCGCCGCTTCGACGAGCGGGTACTGCACCTGATGGCCCACGACGCGAATGTGCCGTTGGCGCTGTCGAACCTGGCTGGGCGCGATCAGATCGGTGCAGCCCATGTGCACATCACCCGCCATCTGAGCCGCAACGGCTCGCGGCTGACCGAACTGGCAGAGGCCGCCGGCATGAGCAAGCAGGCCATGGGCGACCTGGTGACGCAGTGCGAGGCCTGGGATCTGGTGCGGCGCGAGCCTGACCCACACGATGGGCGTGCGCGCCGCATCGTGTTCACCTCCACGGGCCTGCTCTGGCTCGATGCCTTTCAGCAAGCAGTGGCACAAGCCCAGGACGAATTTCGCGCGATGGTGGGCGAAGAGGTGGCCACTGTGGTTTCTCTGGGTCTGGAAGCCTATGGCGCCGGATAAATGGCGCATATCCAAGGGTTGCCCCGCCGTGCGGTGGCGCAGGCATTCGTCATAATTACAGACGGAGCACGGGACGCCCCGCCCCAACAGCTGGCGCCACGGCGCACAGCCACAACAACTGGAGACAATGATGCGCATCCTTATTGCAGAAGACGATCAGGTATTGGCCGATGGTTTGTTGCGCAGTTTGCGGGCCGCAGGCGCCGCAGTGGATCACGTGGCCAGCGGCAGCGAAGCCGATGCGGCCCTGATGACCAACAGCGAGTTCGACCTGCTCATTCTTGATCTCGGCCTGCCCAAGATGCATGGCCTGGAGGTGCTCAAGCGCCTGCGCTCCAGGGGCTCGGTCTTGCCGGTGCTGATTCTGACGGCGGCTGACAGCGTGGAAGAGCGCGTCAAGGGCCTGGACTACGGTGCCGACGACTACATGGCCAAGCCGTTTTCGCTGCAAGAGCTGGAGGCCCGGGTTCGCGCCCTCACGCGCCGCGGCATGGGTGGCGCGACATCCACCATCAAACATGGCCCGCTGGAATACGACCAGGCCGGTCGCGTGGCCACCATCGAGGGCAAGATGGTCGAGTTGTCGGCGCGTGAACTGGGGCTGCTGGAAGTTTTGCTGCAGCGTTCCGGCCGGCTGGTCAGCAAAGACCAGTTGGTCGAGCGGCTTTGCGAATGGGGCGAAGAGGTGAGCAACAACGCCATTGAGGTGTATATCCACCGCCTGCGCAAAAAGATCGAAAAGGGCCCCATCCGCATCGCCACAGTACGCGGTCTGGGTTACTGCCTTGAAAAAATCCCTGGCTGAAGAGGCCGCCGTCGCCCAGGGCTCGGGCGAAGCACCGGTACCCAAAGACGAGCGTTTTGGCTCGATGTCGTTCGGACTGTTCCAGCGAGAGCAGCGCAGCCTGTTCGGCGAGATTCTCGACTGGATGCTCACGCCGCTGCTGCTGTTGTGGCCGCTGTCTCTGGCGCTCACCTGGTTCGTGGCTCAGGGCATTGCCAGCAAACCGTTTGACCGCGCAATGGAATTCAACCTGCTGGCGTTGACGCAGTTTGTCGTCGCCAGCAACAACCAGGTGAGCTTCAACCTCACGCCTCAGGCACGCGATCTGCTGCGCGCCGACGACAGTGATCTGGTCTATTACCAGGTGCTGGATCCGCGTGGCGCCCTGATCAGCGGTGAAGTCGATTTCCCGCTGCCCCATGACAACCAGACGCCCGAACCTGGGAAGGTGATGCTGCGCGACGATACCGTGCGTGGCGATGAGGTGCGGGTGGCCTATGCCTGGCTTGCACGCTCGGACAACCCGGAACACCTGGTGCTCATGCAGGTGGCTGAAACCAAAGGCAAGCGCTCCACGCTGGCCACAGAAATCATCAAAGGCGTGATGGTGCCGCAGTTCATCATCCTGCCGCTGGCAGTGCTGCTGGTTTGGCTGGCGCTGGTGCGCGGCATCCGCCCACTCAATGAGCTGGAGCAGCGCATCCGGGCACGCAAACCCGACGATCTGAGCCCCATTGAAGAGTCGTTCATTCCGCAGGAAGTGGCCCCGCTGGTCTCATCGATCAACGACTTGCTCACCCGGCTCAAGGCCTCGCTCACCACCCAGAAGCGCTTCCTGGCCGATGCCGCACACCAGCTCAAGACGCCGCTGGCTGGCCTTCGCATGCAAGCCGAACTGGCGCAACGCGAGACCGACCCCCAGGAAGTGCACGGCTCGCTGCAACAGATCGCCCGCGCCAGCACCCGCGCCACCCACACGGTGAACCAGTTGCTTGCGCTGGCCCGCGCCGAAACCACCGGTCGCACCCTGCCCACCGTGTCCATCGATCTGGCCGAGCTGGTCACAGGCGTGGTGCAAGACTCGGTTCCCCGCGCCATGGAGCACGGTATTGATCTGGGCTACGACGGGCCTGAGGCCATGCCCGCGAACTGCCTGATGGAAGGCAACAGCACGCTGCTGCAGGAAATGGTTCGCAACCTGGTGGACAACGCCATCCATTACTCGGGGCGCGAGGGTGTGGTGACAGCGCGCGTGCTCTTTGACCGGTTCAGCGGCGTGCAGATTTTGCAAGTCGAAGACAACGGCCCGGGTATTGCAGAGAACGAACGTGAACTGGTTCTGCAGCCGTTCTACCGCGCGCTGGGTACCAACGTGGATGGCTCAGGCCTGGGCCTGGCCATCGTGCACGAAATTGCCCAGCAACACGGCGCCTCGGTGCACATGGAAGACGCCCACAACAACCGCAATCACCGCGGCTTGCGGGTCTCGGTGCGCTTCAGTCCGAAGTCAAGCCGCGCCGAAGAATAGCCGGGCGCTCAAGCCTGGGCTTGCAGCGTATCGCCCAGCGCGCTCACCATCCGATCGATCTCGGCCGGGGTGCTGATGAAGGGTGGCGCCAGCTGAATGGTGTCGCCACCATTGCGCACGTAAAAGCCCTTCTTGTACATGGCCATGGCGATCTCAAAAGGCCGGCGCGCTGGTTCTCCTGGCATGGCGTCGATGGTGATGCCCGCAGCCAGACCGATGTTGCGCACATCGGCCACGTGCTTCACGCCTTTCAACCCATGCACGGCGTGCTCCAGAACCGGCGCGAGCTCGCGCACACGTTCCAGCGAGTTGTCGCTCGCCAGCAAGTCGAGTGATGCAATACCGGCGGCACAGGCCACCGGATGGGCCGAGTAGGTGTAGCCGTGTGGGAACTCGATCGCGTATTCGGGACCGCCTGCGCCCATGAAGGTGTCGCAGATTTCCTGCTTGGCAACCACGCCGCCCAAGGGCTGTGTGCCGTTGGTGACCTGTTTGGCGAAGTTGATGATGTCGGGTGTGACGCCAAAAGCCTCGGCGCCGGTCCAGGCGCCCGCACGCCCAAAGCCGGTGATCACTTCGTCAAAAATCAGCAAGATGTTGTTTGCCGTGCAGATCTCGCGCAGGCGCTGCAAATAGCCCACGGGTGGCGGAATCACACCGGCAGAGCCCGCAAACGGCTCCACGATCACGGCGGCAATATTGGACGCATCGTGCAGGGCAATCAGGTTCAGCAAATCGTCGGCCAGATGGGCCCCTGTCTCGGGCATGCCACGAGCAAACGTGCCGTTGGCGGCTTGCGTGTGCGGCAGGTGATCGGCTTCCAGACCTTGGCCAAACAGCTTGCGGTTGCCCACGATGCCCCCCACCGAGATGCCGCCAAAATTCACACCGTGGTAACCCTTGGCTCGGCCGATCAAACGGGTTTTGCCGGCCTGGCCTTTGGCTCGCCAGTAGGCGCGGGCCATTTTCAGCGAGGTGTCTGCGGACTCCGAACCCGAGCCTGTGAAAAACACCCGGTTGAGACCTGCCGGCATGCGCTCGACGATTTTGTTGGCCAGCTCAAACGACAGCGGGTGCGCAAAGTTGAAAGCGGGTGAATAGTCCAGCGTGGCCATCTGCTGACTCACGGCTTGAACAATTTCCTTGCGGCCATGGCCCAGACCCGTACACCACAAACCCGACAGGCCATCGAACACCTGCCTGCCATCGTGGGTCGTGTAATAGGCTCCCTCGCCGCGCACGATCAGACGCGGATCCTGCTGAAACTGGCGGTTGCCGGTGAATGGCATCCAGTGGGCTGCGAGCCATTCGGCGTCGGTGCGGGGATTGGCTTGCTGCAATTGCTGGGAGTCGCTCAGGTCCATGGCGTGCTTTCGGAAAAGGGTGGTCAAGGGCGCCATTGTCAGAAGCCGTTCACTCCATGAAAATGACAACACACGCCACTTTACTTGACGATTTATGCAACAAACCGCCATCCCTTCGATCGGCCAGATAGCCGACGTGGATCTTCGCCTGCTGAAGGTATTCAAGGCGGTGGCCGATTGCGGCGGCATGGCCGCGGCCGAGCTGGAGCTCAACCTTGCGATGTCGACCATCAGCCGCCATGTGAAAGACCTGGAAACCCGGCTGGGGCTGGTGTTGTGCCGGCGCGGGCGCGGTGGCTTCGCACTCACACCCGAGGGCACCCGGGTCTACGCCGCCGCACAACACCTGATTGCTGCCACCGACGCCTTTCGCGGCGAACTGCACGATATCCACCGCCGCATGGGTGGTGACCTGCATGTGGCGTTGTTTGAAAAAACCGCCACCAACCCAGAATCGCACATACCGCAGGCCATTCGCCGCTTCCGTGCCATCGCACCCCAGGTGAATCTGCACCTGCACGTGGGCCCCATTGGCATGATCGAGCGCGGCGTGATCGACGGCCAGTACCATCTGGGCATCATCCCCGAGCACCGGCGTTCTGAAAGTCTGGACTACCTGGACCTATTCGGCGAAACCATGCAGCTCTATGCCAGCGAGGGCCACCCGTGGTTCCGTGCGCGCGACGACGCCGCGCGCGACTGGGCCGCCCTGCAAAAGCAAGCCCTCGCAGCCCTGGGCTACCACTCGCCCAACATGGCCCTCACCCACGCCCGCCGCCTGGAACGGGCGGCCACCGCATCGGACCAGGAGGCCGTGGCCAACCTCATACTTTCCGGCGCCTATGTGGGCTTCCTGCCCGATCACTATGCCCGGGTGTTTGTCGAGGCCAAGCAGATGCGGGCCGTGGCGCCTGCGGTGTTGCGCTACGAATGCCGCTTTGCCTGCATCTGGCGGCATGCGCCTGGGCCGTCGAGGGTGGCCGAAGCATTCCGGGTCGCCCTGCATGGCGCGCACCAGCCTCACCAACAGGCCACTACCTGATGAAGATGGCATTCGGAAGCAACGCCAGCACGGAGGCCACAAATCGGCTCCTCACAATGGCGCCTCCGATGGCAAATCGGCCACCAGCGGCCAAGTGGTGAAATCCGCGGTCCAACACCGCGCTGGTCCATGCTCAGGCTGCTGGTTTGTAGACGTTCAACTCCAGCCGCTCCCGCTCGACCGCAACGGCCACGGCAGGCAGTGCGGCGAAGCGCTGCGCCAGCGCCCAGGCGGCGGGGAACGTGGTGGGGTCGATGCCCGCGTAGCCACCCCAGCGCAGCAACGTCAACGTGTAGGCGTCCACCGCTCCAGGGTACTCACCAAAGAGCCACGGTGAGCCTTTGGCGGCCAGTGCATCGATTTCCTGCAAACACTCGCGGTAGCGGTCCACAGCAAAACGTTGCATGGCCTTTTGAGCCGCTTGGTCGTCGCTGAATTTCTGCGGCATGAAGAAATGGGTGAAGGTGGGGTGCACCGTGTTGTTCATCCAGGCCAGGAGTGAAAGCGCGTGGGTTCGCTCCATGCCCGACGCGGGCAGGATGTGGGCCTGAGGCAGCTTGGCGTCGAGGTGCAGCAAGATGGCGACGATCTGCGTGATCACCACACCCTCATCCACCAGAACAGGCACCTGCCCGCGCGGGTTCAAGGCCAGGTAATCGGCCGTGCGCTGCTCACCCTTGTGCAGCTTGACCATCGAGGGTTCAAAATTCACACCAGCGATTTCCAGCATGGCGTGGGGCACGAACGAACAGGCGCCGGGGGCGAAAAAGAGTTTCAGGCTCATGGTGGTGTCTCCGTAAGAAAGTTGGGTAAATAACGGGCCAGTGTGGGGGCGACCGGCGCGGCATGGCAGTGTGGTTGCACAACGATTTCCCGCCGGGCCGCCCCAAGGAAAATCAGCCTCCTCGGGGGGCAGCGACCCGCGCAGCGGCGGAGCGTGGGGGCATCACTACCCTAGCCGAGGTGAGGGCCGATCAGCTTGGCAATCTCAAACATCGTGACCTGCGGTTTGCCAAACACAGCCTCGAGCTTGGCGTCGGCGTTGATCTTGCGTTTGTCGGTTGCGTCTTGCAGGCTATTGGCCTTGATGTAGTCCCAGAGTTTTTTCGTCACCTCAGGCCGCGACACCAATCCGTCGCCAATCACCGCAATCAACGCTGCGCTGGGCTGCTTTCCCGTGGCTGCGGTTGTTTTGCGCGGTGCCTTGGGTTTTTTCACAGCCGCCGTCTTTTTCGCCGCAGCCGCTTTTTTGGCCGGGGCGGCCTTCTTGGCTGCCACTGTCTTTGCGGCGGCACCAGCCGCGGTCTTGCGCGGTGGGTACTTGGAGGTGCGGGGTTCAAAGGCGAAATTCACCTTGCCAGCCTCGGCATCCCATGCCAGGAAGGCCTTGAACGAGCGGCGCGTGCGCATGGAGACGAACTTGTCGAGCAAATCGGTCTTGCCTTCGGCCAGCAGCTTTTGCATCTGCTCGCGTTCAATCGGTTGCTGCAAGATGATCTTGCCGCTCTTGAACTTGCAACTGGGCGTGGGCTGGGCCTCGGTGGGCACGGTCTTGGAGCAGACATAGTTGCTGCCATGCTCGTACACCGGGCTGCCACAGATCGGGCAGGCGCCCAGCGACTCGGCACCACTGAAGTCGACGATCTCGCCGCTTTCTTCGTTCTTCTTGTCATCGCCGAAGTCGAATTCCAGCTTCCAGTTCTTGTCTTCTTCGTTGAACTTGATGACGATCTCGGCCACGAAGGGCCAGCCCGCCTTGGAGCGGAACCCCTGAAGCGGGCCGATGTGTTTGGTGGCCAGCAAGGTTTCCGCTTCTTCGGGCTCAAAGGTACGCCCGGCTGGCGACTTGCCGAACGAGAAGCCACAGCCTTCGCTCGCACCGTCTTTGCCCACGCAGGTGTAGCGGCGGTAGTTCTCTTTCACCACGCCGCCGCAATTGGGGCAGGGTGTTTCCAGCGTGGCGTAGTTGCCAGGAATGGTGTCGCGGTCGTATTCCTTGGCTTTTCGAACCATGCGCTCGGTCATGGCGGCGATGTCGCCCATGAAGGCCGCGCGGCTGAGTTGGCCCTGCTCCATCTGCGAGAGTTTGTACTCCCATTCGCCAGTGAGTTCGGCTTTGGACAACTCTTCCACGCCCAGGCCGCGCAACAGCGTCATGAGCTGAAAAGCCTTGGCCGTGGGAATCATCTCCCGGCCTTCGCGCAGCATGTATTTTTCGGTCAGCAAACCTTCGATCGTGGCCGCGCGCGTGGCGGGCGTGCCCAGGCCTTTTTCCTGCATGGCCAAACGCAACTCGTCATCGTCCACCAGCTTGCCTGCACCTTCCATGGCGCCCAGCAGCGTGGCTTCCGAGTAGCGAGCGGGGGGTTTGGTTTTCAGGGCTTTGGGATCAGCGCTCTCGGTGCGCACGGTTTCACCTTCTCGCACGGGAACCAGGTTTTGGCCCTTGTCACCTTCTTTGGCATCGGTCACATCTTCTGCAGCCTCTTTGCCATACACCGCCATCCAGCCCGGCTTGACCAGCACCTTGCCTTCGGTCTTGAAGTGGTGACCGACTGCACTTGTGATGCGGGTTGTGACGGTGAATTCCGCCGACGGGAAGAACACCGCCAAGAAACGGCGCACGACCAAGTCGTACAGCTTTTGCTCGGCCTCAGACAATCCACTCGGGGCTTGCAGCGTCGGGATGATGGCGAAGTGATCACTGACCTTGCTGTTGTCGAAGATGCGTTTGCTTGGGCGGATGTAGCCGCCGTCGATCGCGGTCTTGGCATGGGGTGCCAGGTGCTTCATGCCGCTGTCGGCCAGCATGGCAAAGGTCTCTTTGACCGTCGGCAAATAGTCTTCGGGCAGCGCGCGCGAATCGGTACGCGGGTAGGTCAGGGCCTTGTGGCGCTCGTACAGGCTTTGAGCGAGCTGCAGTGTGGTCTTGGCGGAGAAGCCAAACCGGCCGTTGGCTTCGCGTTGCAGGCTGGTCAGGTCGTAGAGCAAACCGCTGGCCTGGGTCGTGGGCTTGCTTTCTTCTTTGACCGTGGCGGCCTTGCCGCGCACAGCGTCAGCGATCTCGACAGCTTCGCGCTGGCTCCAGATGCGATCGGCGCGCAATTCCGCATCGGCACCCTCTTCAATTTGTTGGGCTGTTGGTTTCTTGAATTCCGGGTCAAACCATTTGCCCGGGTATTCACCGGCTTCGGCCAGAAAGCCACCGTGGATTTCCCAGTAGTCGCGGCTCTTGTGCGCGCGGATCTTCTCTTCGCGCTCCACCACCAGGGAGAGCGTGGGCGTTTGCACCCGGCCGACCGTGGTCAGGAAAAAACCGCCGTCGCGCGAGTTGAACGCGGTCATGGCACGGGTGCCGTTGATACCCACCATCCAGTCCGCTTCGGAGCGGCTGCGCGCGGCATCGGCCAGGCCCTGCATCTGCTCATCGGTTTTCAGGTGTTCAAACCCGTCGCGAATGGCCGCCGGCGTCATCGACTGCAGCCACAGGCGCTGCACCGGCTTGCCCAGCCCCTGGTAGGCGCCGCCTTTGAAGCCTCCCGCGTACTGCTCGATCAATCGGAAGATCAGTTCACCTTCGCGGCCCGCGTCACAGGCGTTGATCAAACGGCCCACGTCTTTCCGCTTGGCCTGCTTGACCACCGCCGACAAGCGCGACTTGGTCTTGTCGATGGGCTTCAATTCAAAGTAGGGCGGCAACACCGGCAAGTTGGCAAAGCTCCACTTGCCGCGCTTGACGTCGAACTGCTCGGGCGCAGCGATTTCCACCAAGTGGCCCACCGCGGAGGTGACCACATAGGTGTCACTCTCAAAGTGGTCATCGTGTTTTTCGAACTTGCCCGCCACAGGGGTGAGCGCTCGCACGATGTCTTGGGCCACGGAGGGCTTCTCGGCAATGACCAGGGTTTTGGCGAAAACTTCGTTTTTCATCTCTACAATCGGTTTTCTCGCGCGCACGTTCGTGCGCGCACACGCAAGGGTGCGCACACACACGCGCGCACCTGCATGAATCAACCTTACCAAATATTTTGGCCGTGACGAAAACCCCTCGCAAGACGCCCAAGTCCGCCGACGCCGCACCAGCAGCGGCCGGCAGGCGCATTCAGACCCGCCGCTCGGGCGTGCATGGCAAGGGCGTGTATGCCGTGGTCGACCTGGCCGAAGGCGAAACGCTGATCGAGTACGTGGGCGAAGTCATCACCTGGGAAGAAGCCCTGGACCGCCATCCCCACGACCCTACAGATCCGAACCACACGTTCTACTTCCACATCGACGAAGAGCATGTGATCGACGCCAAACACGGCGGCAACTCTTCGCGCTGGATCAACCACAGCTGCAAGCCCAATTGCGAAGCCGAAGTCGACGACGGCCGCGTGTTCATCCGGGCCAGGAAAAACATCAAAGCCGGCAAAGAGCTGTTTTACGACTACGGCCTCGTCATCGACGAGCCCCACACGCCCGAGCTGCTCAAGCAATACCCTTGCTGGTGCGGCGCGAAGAAGTGCCGTGGCACGCTGTTGGCACCGCAGAAAAAGGGCAAGAAGTCCAAGCTGGGCTGACCAACGCGACGCCCTGTGTTTCCCCCGAACAGGGGACCGGACGGCCGGATGAAAGTAGCACCTTCAGGTACATTTCAGGATCGATAGCCGGTCCTGCCCTGCGGTGGCGCCGACCCCACCGCTTCTGCAGGGACGCCATGTTTACCTCTCCCGCCTCTGAACTTCATTCCGCCCCTGGTCTGCGTAAAGCACTGATCGCTGTGGCCTGGGCCTCATGCGCCAGCTTGCTCCTGAGTGGCTGCATGACCGCCGCGAACATCGCGCAAAATCTCGACAACAAGGCGCGGGTCAGCGAGACCCAGCAGGGCATCACCGTGCTGCGCGCCCATATCAGCAAGCTGCAAGCCGCCGGCGACCCGCTGGGCGATTACTACTACGCGCTGGGCAACTCCGACGGCTGGATCAAGGACGTGAGCGATCCCAAGGCCATCACGGCGCTGTTTGAGAAGGCGGCGGCCAAGGGGTCGATGGATGCGAAGATTTTGTTGGCGTTGCAGCTGGTGTCAGACGATGCCTTGCCTGGGCGCTTGGACTACGGCCACGGTCCAGGCAAAGATCTGAATAAATGGGAGCAAGGCTTGGCCAAGTTGCTCCCTTTGCTGCAGCAGCAATGCAGCGTTCGCAGACTGGTCGTGGACGAAGGGCGAGCCAAAACAGCCTATTACCCTATCGCCTACGAAATTTGGCCACACTTCAGAAACGGCTACTACCAGTACAACGCCGATGGCACCCGCACCTTGTTGAAAGACCCGGAGCGGCAAAAAATCTGGGAAAAGCTGGATCGTTCTTGTCCAATACCTGAATTTGAGTGGGTCAAACCATAGAGGCCACCAATGGAAAGCGCACTGGCAAACCCAGCACCGAACCCCCTGGATGCCGCGATCGCCATGAAGTTGGCGTTCTGGTCCTACCCCCACAAGAACATCGAAGAAGCAGAAAAGGTCGCCAAATACCCCACCCGTTGGCGTCATGCAGAGCCCGGAAATGACCTTCCACCGGGCTTTGACAGCTATGTCCCTGCACAAAACGGGCAGCCTGCAATAGAAGGCTGGAACACACAGCACAACGCCAGAGGTGAGCTGATCAACCAGTTCATGGTGTCCATCAATCAGGACACCAAACAAATCACCTTCGACTTCAAAGGCTCGGACAACGTCAGCAATTTCAAGTCCGACTTTGGCAACGCAGGCGCCAGCGAATTTGCCCGCATCGAAGCCCAGGCTCAAAAAGCGCTGGAGGCAATGCAAGCGGATGAACGCTACAAAGGTTTCACCTTCGCCGCCACCGGCCACAGCCTGGGCGGCGGCATGGGTCAGAGCTTTGCGCTCAGGAACAACCTCGACGCCTACGTTTACAACAGCCTGCCGATTGCGCGCGACACCATCAAGGGCGACTATTTCAAAGAAGTGGGTGGCTTTGACGCTGCGCTGGCCCGTTACCAGAGCAGCGGCCGCACGGTGCACGACATCCGCACGCCCAACGACATCGCCACCTTCACCTACGACACCGTCACGCGCAACCAGTACCTGAGCGATACCGTGCGACCCGGCATCCAGCAACTGCCCGGCGCTGCAATCCCTGACCTGCTCAAGGCGGCTCTGATGACCAGTGAGGTGGGCGCGGCGCCAGCGCTGGCCATCATGGCCAACGACCACCGCATGGGTGCGATGTTTGACGCGCAGTACGGGCTGGGAGTCAATGCCGAAGGCGGTCGTTTTCGCATCCCCGAAGGCCATGTGGACTTTGCGGCGATCCCTGCCAAAGTACGCCAGCAGTTTGCCGAACTCAGCACCTCGCCCGTGAGCAAGGTCTACCAATCCGAGCGCGGCGCGACGCACGATGGCGCCACCTCGGCCTACAACCGTTTCGAGATCAGCCGGGCAGACGGTTCCACCCAGCGCCTGAGCATCCATGTGGCCTCGGGCGAGGTGGCGCTCGATCACCATCACGCCGACGGGCGGCGCACCCAAGTGGCGCTGGACCCCCGACACCCCGAACGCATGAGGGTCACGGAAACCGATGCGCCGAACCTCACCAAGGCCCCAGCGGAAAGCACTCCGGCGCCGCTGAGTGCCACCCAGCAAACACAGCTCAAGCACATCCACGCCCAGCTGGCACCCCGCCTGACAGCCCAGGGCTACAACCCCGAACAAATTGATCAGGTCGGCGCGGCCACGCTCGTGCACCTCGGTCGGCACGCCGCCAAAGGCGATGCCCGGGGCATCCATGTCAGCCATGACGGCGTACGCATAGCCATCAGCCACGAACACCACCAGCTCAGCGAGCTCGATGTGGCCACGGCTCTGAAAAAGAGCACTGGCGAGCACCTGCAGGAAGCTGTTCACGCGCAGGTCGAATCCGGGGCGCCCTCGACAGACAGGAACCAGCAGCCTCAGATGCACCGGACGCCCAACCCGACCGAACACGCAGGCGCCATGCAGCGCTGACAGTTCAGGCCACAATCGGGGTCTGAACTTCGACACCGACATGCGACCCTCCCATCTCACCCCACACGCCGAAAACATCTGGCTGTCCACCGTCGACCTGTTGCCGGGCTTCACCGTTGAAGTGGTGCCCAGCATCGCCTCAACCAACAGCGAGCTGATGCGCAGAGCCCGCGAAGGTTCAATGGACCCCGTGTTGCTGGCGGCCGAAGAGCAGACGGCCGGCCGGGGCCGCATGGGCAAGAATTGGCACAGCAGCCAGGCTGGGCAGTCACTCACTTTTTCCCTCGCCTTGCCGCTGGCACCCGGCAATTGGTCGGGTTTGTCGCTGGTGGTGGGTCTGAGCCTGGCCGAGCAGCTGCACACCGATGTTCGCCTGAAATGGCCCAACGACCTGTGGCTGCATCAGCGCAAGCTGGGCGGAATCCTGGTGGAGACGGCCAGCCTGGGGCAGGGCGGCGAAGGGCGGCGCCTGGTGGTGATCGGGATCGGGATCAACATCGCGCGCCCCGATGCCAGGCAACTGGCGGCAGCCCCTGCCTCTGGAGGCATGGCGGCCATGCCTCCAGCCGGACTGGCCGAGGTGTGCGTGGGCCAAACCGCAGGGGAGACGCTGGAGGCCGTGGTCCCGGCATTGGTGAGAGACATCCTGCGTTTTGAATCCGAAGGGTTTACAGCCTTCGCTTCGCGCTTCGCACAACGCGACGCCCTGTTTCAACAAACGGTACGGCTTTCAGACGGTCGCCAAGGCCAGGCCACCGGCGTGGACGCCAGTGGGGCCCTGAAAGTCAACATCGATGGCCATTTGCAGGCCATCACCAGTTCGGAAGTGAGTGTGAGGCCATGCTGAGGTGGGTGATTACGTTACTGGTGCTCGCCAATGCGGGTTTTTACGCCTGGACCCATGGTCACCTGAGTGCGCTGGGTTTTGCGCCCTCGGAGCAACGGGAGCCTGAACGCCTTCAAGCGCAGATTCAACCCGAAACCATGCATTTGCTCAACGCACCGGAGCCCCAAAAACCAGCATCCGAACCCGCAGCCGAGCCCCCCGCCCCAGCCACGACGCCTGCCGAGGCAGCCAGGGCTGCGCCAGCAGGCCCAACAGCCCCCACAACCCCACCGGCGCCTGCTGTCCCGACAGAACCTCTGTTGCCCCCTACCTCATGCTGGTACGCAAAGGGCTTCACCACCGCCCAAATTGAGCCTCTCGAAAAGCGGCTGCTCGATCTGGCGCTGCCCAAGGGCAGTTGGCGCATTCAGGAAGTGCGATCGGGTGGCCGCTGGGTGGTTTATATGGGTCGATACAACGACGAGCTGATGGACAAGAAGAAGGAAGAGCTCAAGGAGCTGAAGGTCGAATTTCGCACCTTGAACGACCCCCCACTGGGACCCGGTCTGGCACTGGGTACTTTTTCGACCGAAGCCGCAGCCGAACAGGGGCTCAGCAATGTGGCGCGCAAAGGCGTTCGCTCGGCCCGGGTCGCGAAAGACCGGGAAGAAACCGTGACCCACACCCTGCGCCTGTCTGAGATCACAGCCGAAGAGCGGGAAGCCGTCTTGCGCCTGGGCCCCGAATTCCTGGCTGGCAAATCGCTGCAGCCCTGCGGTTGATTGGGCTCCCCCCGCGCCGCGCTTTCAGCGCGTCACCCCCCAGGGGGCGATGCTGGCGGCCCGGCAAAGCCGGTTCCACGGCATCCTTGGTTCGGGCACGTGCTCCGGAAGAATTTGCTCCCCCCGCGCCGCGCTTTCAGCGCGTCACCCCCCAGGGGGCGATGCTGGCGGCCCGGCAGAGCCAAGCAATATGACCACCCCCATCGCCACCTCACTGCGTGTGGTGGCTCCGCCCCTCAAGGGGCGATGCCTGCGGCCTGGCAAAGCCAGTTCCGCGGCATCCTGAGTCAAGGCACGCGCTCCGGAAAGAGCTGGTCAAATAGAAACGCCGGGTCGCACTTCACAGTGCGACCCGGCGTGAGATGTCTCAACCCAGCGATCACGGTGGAACCGGCTTCGCCGGGCCACACGTGATGCCCCCTTGAGGGGGTGACGGGCTGAATGCCCGGCGCGGGGGTGAGTCGATTACCCGGCCACGACCCGAACCATCTCCAGGCACTTGTTCGAGTAGCCCCACTCGTTGTCGTACCAGGCGATCACTTTGACAAACGTGCCGTCCAGTGCGATGCCGGCATCGGCGTCGAACACGCTGGTGCAGGTCTCGCCGCGGAAGTCGGTGGCCACAACCTTGTCTGTGGTGTAACCCAGCACGCCCTTGAGCGCGCCTTCGCTCTGCGCCTTCATTTCAGCGCAAATCTCGGCGTAGCTGGCTTCTTTGTTCAGCTCGACCACGAGGTCGACCACGGAGACGTCAGACGTTGGCACGCGGAAAGACATACCGGTGAGCTTCTTGTTCAACTCAGGAATCACCACGCCCACGGCCTTGGCAGCGCCGGTGCTGGAAGGGATGATGTTTTCCAGGATGCCGCGGCCGCCGCGCCAGTCTTTGTTGCTCGGGCCATCCACGGTCTTTTGCGTGGCGGTGGCTGCGTGCACCGTGGTCATCAAACCGCGCTTGATGCCCCACTTGTCGTTGAGCACCTTGGCCACGGGGGCCAGGCAGTTGGTGGTGCAGCTGGCGTTGGAGATGATGGCCTGACCTGCGTAGGTGGCGTGGTTCACGCCAAACACGAACATGGGGGTGTCGTCTTTGGATGGCGCGCTCTGGATGACCTTTTTGGCACCGGCATCCAGGTGTTTCTGGCAGGTTTCTTTGGTGAGGAACAAGCCGGTCGATTCGATGACGATGTCGGCGCCGACTTCGTTCCACTTCAGGTTGGCCGGATCGCGCTCTTGCGTCAGGCGGATGGTCTTGCCGTTGACGACGATGTTGCCGCCTTCGACCTTCACATCGCCTTTGAAGCGCCCGTGCACCGAGTCGTACTGGAGCATGTAGGCCAGGTAGTCGGGCTCGAGCAGGTCGTTGATGGCGACGACTTCGATATCAGAGAAGTTCTGAATCGCGCTGCGCAACACGTTGCGCCCGATGCGGCCGAAGCCGTTGATACCGATCTTGATGGTCATGTCCAGTACTCCTTCAGTTGGAAAAGTTGCTAATCAGGGGAAAAAAATAGATGCAAGCGCTCGCCCCACCGAGGGCACCGCCAGGCCGGCTTTGCCGGATGGCCAGTGCCGCCCCCTTGAGGGGGTCGCGCGGAGCGCGGCAGGGGTGGGTCATTTCGCCAGCACGGTGCGCACCGTGTCGGCCACGTTGGAAGGCGTGAACCCAAAGTGCTCGAACAGCACTGGCGCAGGTGCCGACTCGCCGTAGGTGTCGAGCCCGACGACAGCGGCCACACCGTATTTCCACCAGCCATCGGTGGAACCCATTTCCACCGCCACGCGGGGCAGGCCCTTGGGCAAGACGCTGGCTTTGTATTCGGCGTCCTGGCGGTCAAAGGTCGTGGTGCTGGGCATGGAGACCACGCGCACGGCGATCTTGTGCTCCTTGGCCAGCAGCTCTTGCGTCTTCAAGGCCAGCTGCACTTCGGAACCGGTGGCGATGATGATGGCTTGCGCCTTTTTCTTCATGCCCACATCGGCCGGCTCGGACAACACATAGGCACCGCGGCTGATGTCGCCGAGTTCGTCCTTGGGTGCGTAAGGCAGGCCCTGGCGGCTCAGCAGCAGCGCGGTGGGGCGCGTGGCGTTTTGCAGGGCCACGGCCCAGGCCACGGCGGTTTCTGCCGTGTCGCCCGGACGCCAGACGTCCAGGTTGGGGATCAGGCGCAGGCTGGCGGCGTGTTCCACCGACTGGTGGGTGGGGCCGTCTTCGCCCAGGCCGATGGAGTCGTGCGTGAACACATGGATCACGCGCTGCTTCATCAGTGCGGCCATGCGGATGGCATTGCGGCTGTAGTCGCTGAACGTGAGGAAGGTGCCGCCGTAAGGGATGAAACCACCGTGCAGGGCCACGCCGTTCATGATCGCGGCCATGCCAAATTCACGCACACCGTAGTTGATGTGGCGGCCACCCTGACCAGCCTCGTTCTTCACCACGTTGCCCGCCAGATCAAAACGCAGGTTGGGGGTGGACTTGGTGTTGGTGAGGTTGGAGCCGGTCAGGTCGGCCGAGCCACCGAGCAGCTCGGGCACGGCGGCGGTGAACGCTTCCAATGCGATCTGGCTGGCCTTGCGGCTTGCCACGGTCTCGGCCTTGGTGTGGGCCGCGACCACGGTGTCAAAGGCGAGCTGGTTGAAACCCTTGGGCAGGTCGCCCTTCATGCGGCGCACGAATTCTTTGGCTTCGGCAGGGAAGGCGGCCTTGTAGGCGGCGAACCGGGCGTTCCAATCGGCTTCCATGGCCTTGCCGGCGGCTTTCGCGTCCCAGGCGGCGTAGACGTCTTTGGGTATCTTGAACGGCTCGTGGTTCCAGCCCAGCGCTTCGCGGGTCAGCTTGATTTCTTCGGCACCCAGTGGCTCGCCGTGGGCCTTGGCGGTGTTGGCGCGGTTCGGGCTGCCTTTGCCAATGGCGGTTTTGCAGCAGATCAGCGTGGGCTTGTCGGCGCTGTTTTTCGCGTCGGCGATGGCTTTGGCCACGGCGTCTGCGTCGTGTCCGTCCACGGCACGGATCACGTTCCAGCCGCAGGCTTCAAAGCGCCTGGGGGTGTCGTCGATGAACCAGGGTGCGACCTGGCCGTCGATGGAGATGCCGTTGTCGTCGTACAGGGCGACCAGCTTGTTGAGCTTCCAGGCGCCGGCCAGGGCGACGGCCTCGTGGCTGATGCCTTCCATCAGGCAACCGTCGCCCATGAACACGAAGGTGTGGTGGTCAACGATGGCATGGCCTTCGCGGTTGAATTCCGAAGCCAGCAGCTTTTCGGCCAATGCCATGCCCACGGCATTGGTGAGGCCCTGGCCCAACGGGCCAGTCGTGGTTTCCACGCCGGGCGTGTGACCCACTTCAGGGTGGCCGGCGGTTTTGCTGCCGAGCTGGCGGAAATTCTTCAATTCCTGAATCGGCAGCTTGTAGCCGGTCAGGTGCAGCAACGCGTAAATCAGCATCGAGCCGTGGCCGTTGGACAGCACAAAACGGTCGCGGTTGGCCCAGGCGGGGTTGGTGGGGTTGTGGCGCAGATGGCGGCCCCAGAGGGCCACGGCCATGTCGGCCATGCCCATGGGCGCGCCAGGGTGACCCGAGTTGGCGGCTTGGACCGCGTCCATGGCCAGCGCGCGGATGGCGTTGGCCTGCGTTTGGGCGGATACGGTAGGGGTCTGGGGGGTGCTGATTGCGTCGGACATGGGCTCGCCGTTTGAAGGGGTGGGAAAGCGGCGCGCAGGCGCCAAACCTCCGATTTTATCGGGCGCCTTGGCGGAGGGTCCGCAAACACCTTTCGCGCTCAGGAATAATGCATCCGTGAACACCGCTCCACCACGCTCTTCAGCCGCCATTCCCGCCATGATTCTGGCCGCTGGGCGAGGTTCGCGCATGCGCCCGCTGACGGACACCTGCCCCAAACCGCTGCTGGACGTACACGGACTTCCGCTGATGCAATGGCCCATGCAGTCGCTGTACGACAGCGGCTTCAAACAACTGGTGATCAACACCGCCTGGCTGGGCGAACAGATCGAAGAACGGTTCAGCGGCTGGACCGCCTCTCACCCAGGCGCACAGCTGAATTTTTCACACGAGGGCCTGGATTTTGGTGCGGCGCTGGAAACGGCGGGTGGCATTTCCCGAGCACTGCCTTTGCTTGGCGACGTGTTCTGGGTGCTGGCGGGCGATGTGTATGCGCCCGAATTTGCGTTTGACCCTGCCGAGGTGGCCCGCTTCATCGCCAGCGACCACCTGGCCCATCTCTGGCTGGTGCCCAATCCGGCGCACAACCCAGGCGGTGATTTTGGACTCGGCCCCGACGGTCTGCTCATCAACGACGCCGCTGCGCGGCTCACATTCAGCACCATCGGCTTGTACCGGCGCGCCCTCTTCCGTCAGCCGTGGTCAGAGATCCCCGTCGGCAATCCCGGCGGCATGGCAGCCCCACTCGCACCACTGCTCCGTTCAGCAATCGCAGGCAGACGCGTCAGTGCCAGTTTGTATGGCGGCGCATGGACAGACGTTGGGACGCCAGCGCGCCTGGCAGAACTGAACGCAACTGATTGATCCCTTTTCGAACCGCACACAAAAAAAGGACCCGAGGGTCCTTTTGCTTCGATCACAGTCGTTGTGACTGCAAGTTCAAGGCACGCTGTCGATTGGTGGCGTCTCGATCACGATGACGGGTGGGCACACCGGCACTGGACTGCAACCCTTGCCAGAGCCTTTGCCGGATCGCTTGCCGGAGCCTTTGCTGCCGCACTTGCCAGAATTTTTACCAGAGCCTTTGCCAGAACCCTTGCCCCAGCTCTTGCTGCCGCAACGGCTGCGCTTGCGACCGCAACCACCGCTGACTTCCAGCATCTCTTCAACGTTCAATACACGCATGGACTTCTCCAAAATCTGTGCGCCGGAACAAACCGGCACGGGTGAAGCGAACCCACCAAGTCCATCTAATACAAATGGTTGCGTTCGCCGGGACCTGAAGTCTAATAACGTTGCATACCCGTCGGCCACTCATCCAATGCGCAATATGCACAGGATTTCACAGAAACGCCTGGAAAAGTGCGGCACAACACCTGGCAGAGCCGCGCCAGCCTGTTGAACAACATCCCGCTTCGCCGCACGCATGAAAAAGGGCCCCGAGGGGCCCTTTAGGATGGATCACACAAGAATCACGGTACTTGCGGGAGATCGATTGGTGGGCAAACAGGTGGTGGTGGTGGGCACACTGGTGGCTTTGGCGCGCAGCCCTTGCCGGAGCCCTTGCCAGAGTTTTTGCCAGAGCCCTTACCGGAATTCTTACCGGAGTTTTTGCCAGAGCCCTTACCCCAGCTCTTGCTACCGCAGCGCCGGCGCGACCAGCCCCAACCGCCACTGACTTCTTCCAACTCGCTCAATTCCAATACACGCATGGCTATCTCCTGTGAGGCTCGCACCCCATACGGGTGCGATGAAACTTAACAAACGATGTATTTGTGTGTCAAATTCATCATTGCCTTCGTATTTATGAAGGTGAAATCATTATAAGTCGGTTACACGTTTTCACAAAACAGGGGGCGTTCCTCGTTCTCCCCATGCCGCCACAATCGGGGGCAGGCACAGCGTCAAGCCCCCGCACATTGCTCAACACACACCACCATGCCCAAGAAAAATACCCCACCTGTCGCTCCGGCATTCGGCCCCCAAGCCGCCACTGCGGAGCGTTTTTTGCTGGGGCCCAGGCACCTGGAAGAATGGCTGGACGAGGTTGGCGCACTCGGCCTGTCCGGACACCTGCCCGACCGAAGCGGTTTGACCGACCTGTGGCGTGTTGGCCAAAAAGAGTACGCACGGCTGGCGCTGAGCGAAGCGGGCGTGGCCGACAACGCGGCGATCCGCCCACTGCCCAAATCCATGGCCAGACACATCGCTCAACTGGTCGAACTGGAAGGCGTTCGGCGCACCTTTGACACCGTGCCCGTTGCGTTTGGCCTGGTGCCTCTCGACGCG
Organism: Hydrogenophaga crassostreae; assembly: GCF_001761385.1. Classification (GTDB taxonomy): domain Bacteria; phylum Pseudomonadota; class Gammaproteobacteria; order Burkholderiales; family Burkholderiaceae_C; genus Hydrogenophaga; species Hydrogenophaga crassostreae. The sequence goes on from NZ_CP017476.1 coordinate 4,875,334, forward strand.
CTCATCATTTCCCAATACAGCATGACCCAAGCCGTGGTCGACCGCATCGCTGAAGCCCACCCGGTGCCCATCAGCCCCAAACGCCTGGTCGAATTGTGTCTGCCACTGAAAGCCCCGGCCGCCAGTTTTCGGCTCGCCGGGCGCAGCGAAAAAGAATTCACCTTCGTCGCAGACGCCCACGACATGCGATTTCTCGACGCCCAGGTGATCGAGCCTGTCAACGTGCAGCAGGCGCCTGTGATGGGCCACCCTCAAGCGGTGATTGCGCTCAGCGTGGGGTTCAGTGCCAACCTGCTCAACACGGTGCGCTACAACGGTCGCATTGCCCTCAACAACGGCCACCACCGGGCGCTGGCGCTGCGCGCCATGGGCATGACCCACGCACCCTGTTTGATCCAGCCCTGCGCTTCGATGGAAGACCTGCAACAAGCAGCCTCCAGTGAAATTCTCAACAACGCCGATCTGTATTTCGATACGCCGCGCCCGCCGCTGCTGCGCGACTTCGACAACCCCTTGCTGGCCCACAGCTTTGCTGCGCCGCGCATGCGCCGCGTCGTGACCATCAAGCTTGATGTACAACGGCGCTTGCTGGCTTTGTAGACCTTTTGACACCACTGCGGCCAGTCAACGCACAATCCCAGACATGGACAACAAGAACCCCCACTTCATCTACGCCCAGCGCCGCGCGCGCCTCGCAGCCCAACTCGGCGCCGGCGGCATCGCCATCGTGCCCACTGCGCCCGGACAACAGCGCAACCGAGACAGCGATTTCCTGTTTCGCCACGACAGCTACTTCTATTACCTGACCGGCTTCACCGAGCCCAACGCCTGGCTGGTGCTCACGGCCGAAGGCGAAAGCACGCTGTTTTGCAACCCCAAAGACGCCGAGCGCGAAGTCTGGGACGGGCTGCGCCTCGGCCCCGAAGCCGCGCCTGGCGCGCTGGGCGTGACCGCTGCACTCTCCAGCACCGAGCTCGACACCCGCCTGCCCAAACTGCTGGAGAACCGCAGCGCGGTCTGGTACCCGTTTGCGACCCACCAAGGCTTGGCCGGACGGGTCAACGAATGGCTGCAACCGGTGCGCGCGCGGGTGCGCTTCGGCGCCATGTGCCCGGAGCAGCAGCGCGACCTCTGCGGACCACTCGATGAGATGCGCCTGATCAAGGACGAGCACGAACAAGACATCATGCGCCGCGCCGCGCAGATCAGTGCCAAGGCCCATATCCGGGCCATGCAGCGCAGTGCCAGCATGCTGCGCGCCGGGCAGGATGTGCGCGAGTACCACCTCGACGCAGAGCTGCTGCACGAATTCCGCCAACAAGGCTCGCAATACCCCGCCTACGGCAGCATCGTCGCCGCCGGCGCCAACGCCTGCATCCTGCATTACCGCGCCGATGCCGCACCGATCCGAGATGGCGAACTGGTGTTGATCGACGCCGGCTGCGAGCTCGACGGTTACGCCAGCGACATCACCCGCACCTTCCCCGCCAACGGCAAGTTCAGCGGCCCGCAGCGCACGCTGTACGACCTGGTCCTCGCTTCGCAAGAGGCCGCGGTGGCCGCGACCAAGGCCGGCGCCCGATTCAACGATCCGCACGACGCCACCGTCGCCGTGCTCGCGCAAGGCATGCTCGACATCGGCCTGCTCGACAAAAACAAGGTCGGCAACGCGCAGGACGTGATCGCCAACCGCAGCTATTTCCCCTTCTACATGCACCGCACCGGCCACTGGCTGGGGATGGACGTGCACGACTGCGGCAGCTACATCGAACCCAGCGAACTCGGTCAGGTGAAGGAGCGCAAAGATGCGTTGTCGGGCGAAACCATCAAGGACCGCCCGAGCCGCATTCTGAAAGCCGGGATGGTGCTCACCATTGAGCCCGGTCTGTATGTGCGTCCCACCGATGGCGTTCCAGAGCAATTCTGGAACATCGGCATCCGCATTGAAGACGACGCCATCGTGACCGAGACCGGCTGCGAACTCATCAGCCGCGGTGTACCGGTGACGGCCGATGAGATCGAAGCGTTGATGCGTGATTGACGCGCTTGTTGAAGCCCTGGGTCAGCGCACTGCGGTGTGCAGGGGCTGTTTCTGATCCGCGTCATTGAGCGTTTTCAGAAAAGCCAGCATCGCGCCCATGTCTTCCCCGGTCGGTTGCCAGCTGCCATCAAACGGTTTTCCCTGCACCACATTGGCATGGAACTTCGCAGGCAGGTCGTTGTAACGCGGGCTGCCAGCTCCATACCAGCGGGCCGGGTCGGTATCGCGGGTGAAGTGAAACCACACCGCTTCTTCCAGCGTAACCAGAGCACCGTTGTGAAAGTAGGGGGCACTGCGTTCGACGTTGCGCAGTGTGGGCGTCTTGAACTGCCCACAGTAACGGTCCGCAGCGGTCCCTGACGGCAGCTTGCGCCCGCTGCGGCACAAACCCAGATCATGGTCGGTGACATCGCTCAGGACGTTGCTGGCCATGGCATTCATGGGCACGCCCAGGGCGCGGAATCCGAAGTCGGTGAAGGCCGGCTTGTGCTCGGCAGACTGGCTGGTGTGGCAGGCCATGCAATTGCCCTGGTCGGGATTGTTGAAGATGGCCAGACCGCGCTTTTCCAGCGGCGTCAAAGAGACCACGCCTGTCAGGGCTTGGTCGAAGCGGCTGTCGAACAGGTTGTAGTCGTCGTCATCGCGCTGGTAAACCGCCAGCGCTTGAAGCACCCGCTGAAACAAGACGCCGTCCTTGTTCAGGTCATCGGCTGAATACCAAGCCTTGATTTTGGGGTAATAGTCCGCAGAACGCACCAGTTTCAGCAGCGCCTGCGGCTTTTCGGGCGAGCCTTCGAGCGCCATCTCGGCGTGCTCGAAAAACGGATCTTTGGCCTGATCATGACGGCTGTCCGCGCGACCGTCCCAGGTGAAGCCGCCCCAGGCGTTGCCCTGGGTATCCAGACGAAACGGCGGATTGGTGTTGAGATAGCGCACGGTCGGGCTCGAGCGTTTGCCCATCTGGTTCAGGGCTGCCCCCCCGACGGGCAAAAAAGTGCCAGGTATATCGGCATGACCGAACTCTTCCGCGTGGCAAGTCACACACGCCATCTGACCGCTGGCAGACAGGCGGGGATCCTTGAACAGGAATTCGCCCACCAGCACTTCATCCAGAGGCTCTTCAACAGGCGCCTGAGATGCCTTGACCGACTGCAGCGCGGGGGAAATGCCGGAATCCAGGGCGCAGGCGGTCAAACCCGTCAGCACGGTGGCCATCACACCAGACCAGATGGCAGGCATTGTTTTCATCAAATTCGCTTGTTTCAAAGAATCCTTTCTCAGGGACTGCGCGCTATCAAGTTCGCGGCGCGGCGTCCCTCTGGTTTCGGGGAACGCCCACTGTGGCCACCAAGTGTGGGCACAATGTGGAGGAATCGATCTCGAAGGTCACGCCCTGTTTTCAACGGTGACACCAGGTAACGGGCCGGCATATGGTCCATCGCCGTGTGAGTCCCGGCAAACAGGCAGTGCAAAGACGCACAGCGGCGTGAAGCCAGGCCTGGCGTCACCGACGTCGCGCCTGCCCATCGGTGTTGCGCTTCGCTTCTATACTGGCGCAGGCCACCACCACAGAAAGACCCGCCCATGAGCACCGAACGCGTTCTGTTTGCCTTTGTCATCGTGCTGGCGTTGACGCTCAACGTCGGCTTCATCGCGGGCGACATCAACGACATCAACCACCACAACGTCTACGAGCTTTTTGCGGCTCTGGTGGTGAGTCTGATCGCCACCGTGATGAAGTTTGGTGACCGTTCACCGTTGGGATCCAGCATGCTGGCCACCAGCCTGGTGGCCGATTTGCAGCTCATCGCAGCAGCCGCAGCCTGGGGGTTTTATGCATCAGGCGGCGCCGCGCTGACGATGCACCAGGGCGCTACCGTGGTGTCGCTGTCGATTGGCGCAGCTGTGGCCAATGTGGTCTCGGTGGTGTTGCTCATCATCGAGATGGCCAACCTGCGTCGATGAATCCGCGCCAATGATCACCCCCGGCAACCGCACCCGTCACGGCATTTTCATTCTGCTGCGCCGCTTGCGGCAGCCGCTGGTGGTGCTCATCAGCGTGTACGCGGTGGCGGTCGCAGGCTTCACGCTGATCCCCGGTGTGGCCCCCGATGGCCAGCCCTGGCGCATGAGTTTTCTGCACGCCTTCTATTTCGTCAGTTTCCTCGGCACCACCATCGGCCTGGGCGAAATCCCTTACCCCTTCACCGACCCGCAACGCTTGTGGGCAACCGCTTCGATCTATGGCACGGTGGTCGCGTGGCTGTATGGCATAGGCGCCCTGTTCGGCATTCTTCAGGACCCCCTGTTTCGCCGCATCCTGCATGAAAACGGCGTCGAGCGGGCGGTGCGCCGCATCCGCGAACCCTTCTACCTGATCTGCGGCTACGACGACACCGGCAGCCGCGTGGCGCGCGAGCTCGCCGAAGACGGCGCGCGCATGGTGGTGATCGACATCATCCCGGAGCGGGTCGATACCGTCGAAGTCGACGACCTCACTTTCAGCGTGCCCGCACTCACGGGCGATGCCAGCGATCCGATGTCGCTGGTGCTCGCCGGCCTCAGAAACCCGCATTGCGCCGGGGTGCTCGCACTCACCGGCAGCGACCAGATCAACATCAAGATCGCCCTCACGGCCCATTTGCTCAACCCCGACGTACAAGTGCTCTCGGCTGCCCGCGATCACGCTTTTCATGCCCGCATGGCCTCGGCGGGCGCCGATCACATCATCAACCCCTACGACCAGTTTGCCGAGCGGGTGGCCACCTCGATCCGGGCACCCAGCCTTCAGGTCATCTACAACGCGCTCACATTGCAGCATGGCACTGCCATGCATGCCCGCCCCGACCTGCCCAAAGGCCGCTGGCTGCTCTGCGGCTCCGGTTTGTTCACCCGCACCTTGCGGCGCCAACTGGAACGCCTGGAGATCGAAACCGTCATCATCGACCCGCAACTCACCGACGAAGAGATCGACAAACACAACCACCGTGGCGACCCCACCGACCCTGCCGTGTTGCGCGAAGCAGGCCTGGAAGACGCCACCGCCATCGTGGCCGGCACGGAAGTCGACGTGGACAACCTGGCCATCGCCCTGGCTGCACGGCCGATCAACAAGGCGCTTTTCATCGTGGCGCGGCAAAGCCAGCAACGCAACACACAAGTCTTCAAAGCCAGCCCGGCCCAGCTTGTGATGCTCAACGGCAACGTGGTCGCGGCCGAGGTCTTGCGGGTGATCCGGGCACCGCAACTGGCCACCTTCCTGCGCAAGGCGCGCGATGAAGACGAGGCCTGGGCAGAAGCCCTTTTGCTGCGCATGCGCGCCATCTTTGGCGATTCCGTTGTGGAGTCCTGGTCGCTGGACATCACGCCCTCGCAAGCCCGGGCGGTGTGCGCTGCTTTGACGCTAGGGGAGACGGTGGAGCTGCAGCAACTGATGGTTCGCCCCAATGGCAGCCAATACCTGGTTCGGGCGATTCCACTGCTGCTGCAGCGCGGCAAGGAGCGCATCTTGCTGCCCGATCTGCACACCCCCTTGCAGGAAGGCGACCACCTCCTGTGTTGCGGTCAGGACAAAGCCCGCGCCACCATGCGCCACAACGTCCTGGGCGTTGGCGTGCCAAAGGGCCCGGCCAACAAGTCGCTCTGGATGGCGCCGGCGCTGCCCCAGAAAGCGCTGTCTGAACGCGAAACCGACGACTCAGAAATGGGTCCACTGACCCAGGCAGACCAGATGTGAAATGTCTGCTCAGCCCTGCGGCGGGTTGATGACAGCAGCTGTCGGGGCTTGCGCTGATGCCATTCGCACGTCAAGCGTTCCCGAGCGGATATGCAAATCGCGCTGGGGAAACGGGATTTCAATGCCGCGCTGGTGCAGCTCGTCGTCAAGGGCCCACATGAGGTCGGCATGGGCAGAACCCGGGCGCGTGGTCAAAACCCGATCGGCCCAGATCACCAACTCGTAATTCACCGAGTTGTCGCCATAGGCCACCAGCCAGACGGTGCTCTTTTTCTTGTCGTTTTCCACGACGCCCGGAATGCGCTTGGACGCCGCGATGCCAGCCTCCCGCACCAGCTCCTTGGGCGTTCCATAGGCGACGCCAAAAGGAATGTGCATGCGCCGGTAAGCGTCGCCAAGGGTCCAGTTGACCACGCGACCATTGATGAATTCCGAGTTGGGCACCACCACGTCCAGCGCATCGTTGCTGGTGATGCGGGTGTAGCGCAATGCAATCTCGCTCACCTGTCCGCGCACGCCCGATTCCAGTTCCACAAAGTCACCCACCTTCAGGCTTCGCTCCATCAGAATAATCACCCCGGACACGAAGTTGCTCACCACGTGTTGCAAGCCAAAGCCCAGGCCAACGGCCAAGGCACTGCCCAGCAGGGCAATGCTGGTGAGATCGATACCCAGGTAATTCAACCCAATCAGGGTACCGACCACCCAGACAACGTAGCGCAGAAGACGGCTCAGCATCAGCAGGCTCGCATATTTCCAGGGCTCGTCGGCCGAGCGCCTGGCAATCACGCGCTGCACCGTGCGCTCCATCAGGCTCGCGCCCCACCACAGCGCCACGACGAAGACAATTGCCGTCAGCAACCCGCCTGCGGTCACGGCGCTGGAGCCGATGGAGAACAGGCTGCGATTCAGGTAAGAACCGAGGGTCTGTGCTGTATCTGGATTCATGTTCGGATCTCATGGGTGGCCCCGGGTGCGGGCCGGCTGGCTGCAACCCCGGGCGACGGACCTCAGCATGGAAAAGCGATGCGATTCAGGCTCCCAACCGCAATTCTGGACCAGAATTGGAGCGACAGGCGGCCTGCGTCATCAGGCCCAACCCACCTGCCTGCGCTCAACTTAGCCAACATGCCCAACATCCCCACCTCAGCCGCCGCCAGCACCACCCCCAGCGTGCTCTGCCTCACCATGAACCCTTCGGTTGACCTGGCCACCGACACGCCAAGGGTTCAGCCGACCCACAAGCTGCGGTGTGGCGACGCGGTGCACGACGCGGGAGGCGGCGGCATCAACGTGGCGCGGGTGATGCAGCGCCTGGGCGGCAGCTGTGAGTCGCTGTGCCCTGCAGGTGGTCCCGCAGGTCACTGGCTGGAGATGCGCATGGCAGAGGACGGCCTGAGCAACACCACCATCCCCATCGCCCAGGAAACCCGGGTGAGCTTCTGCGTGCATGAGACCGATACCGGCGAAGAGTTCCGGTTTGTGATGCCCGGCCCCTTGCTCTCGGAGAGCGAGTGGCGGGCCTGCCTGGACCACCTCGCACAGTTGCCCAGGTTTCCAGACTATCTGGTGGCCAGCGGCAGCTTGCCACCCGGGGTCCCCGCCGATTTTTATGCACGGCTGGCCCGCTTGTGCCGTGAACGTGGCGCCAAGCTGGTGCTCGACACCTCTGGCCCTGCGCTCCATGCAGCGCTGGCCGAAGGCGTTTTCCTCTGGAAACCCAACTTGAAAGAGCTCGGGGAGCTGTCAGGACACAGCGTTCAGACGCCCGGCGAATGGCAGGCCGCTGCCGTTCGGTGTGTGAACGAAGGAAAGGCCGAGGTCGTCGCGTTGACCATGGGCCATCTGGGCGCTTTGCTGGTGACCCGGGAAGGCCTTTGGAGCGCACCACCGCTCAAGATCCAGGTCGCCAGCGCGGTCGGCGCCGGCGACAGCTTTGTCGGCGGCATGGTCTGGGGTCTGCAGCGCGGCTTGCCTTTGCCCGAGGCCTTCGCCTGGGGCGTGGCGGCGGGCTCTGCTGCGCTGATGTCGGTCACCACCGGATTGTCCCGGCTCGAAGACGCTCAGGTGTTGCATCCCCAAGTCCAATTGTCAGCCCTCATCAACGCCCTCGGCGGTTAATGCCCACCGGTGCTCCAGTCCGTGCCTGAGCCCCACCCCGCCGGATCGGGCAACAGGGTACCTGCGACGACGGGACCGGGGCCTCGATCATTCTTTTGCGCAGGAACCCGGCAATGGCGCTTTCTTTCGAAAAATGTCATAACTGCCTCACCCCCCCTGTGGACAGTCGCAGGTGTTCGAACACACCTCTTCAGATTTAGAATGCGCAATCGGTTTTCACATTACAAAAGTCACAGCGACGCCAACTGGAGACAATCACCATGGGCAATGAACAAAGCCAAGAAAACAAACGGGCCGAACTCAAGCGAGCCGCCCTCGATTACCACGAGTTCCCAACGCCCGGCAAACTGGCCATCGCGGCCACCAAGACACTGACCAACCAGCATGAGCTGGGGCTGGCTTACTCGCCCGGCGTGGCCGCTCCCTGCGAAGAAATCGTTGCCGATCCGGCCAACGCTTTCCGCTACACCAGCCGCGGCAACCTGGTGGCGGTCATCACCAACGGCACCGCCGTGCTCGGCTTGGGCGATATCGGTCCGCTGGCGGCCAAGCCTGTGATGGAAGGCAAGGCGGTACTCTTCAAAAAGTTCGCCGGTGTCGACGTGTTCGACATCGAGATCAACGAGAAAGACCCGGCCAGGCTGGTCGAAATCATCGCATCGCTCGAGCCCACGTTTGGCGCCATCAACCTGGAAGACATCAAGGCTCCCGACTGCTTCTACGTTGAACGCGAACTGCGCAACCGCATGAAGATCCCGGTCTTCCACGATGACCAGCACGGCACCGCGATCACGGTTGCGGCGGCCATGGTCAACGGCCTGAAAGTGGCGGGGAAGGACATCGGGCAGGTCAAGCTGGTGACCTCGGGTGCAGGCGCGGCCGCGCTGGCCTGCCTGAACCTGTTGCTCAAGGTGGGTTTGAAACGCGAAAACGTGTTCGTCACCGATCTGGCTGGTGTGGTCTATGAAGGTCGCACCGAGCTGATGGACGAAGACAAGATCTATTACGCGCAGAAAACCGACGCCCGCACGCTGAAAGAAGTGATCGCCGGAGCCGACGTGTTCCTGGGCCTGTCCGCCGGGGGCGTGCTCAAACCCGACATGGTGGCCAGCATGGCTCCGCGCCCGGTGATTTTTGCGCTGGCCAACCCTAACCCCGAGATCTCGCCCGAAGATGCCCATGCGGTACGCGACGACATCATCATGGCCACCGGGCGCAGCGACTACCCGAACCAGGTCAACAACGTTCTCTGCTTCCCCTACATCTTCCGCGGCGCGCTCGACGCGGGCGCCTCGACCATCACCGATGAGATGGAAATCGCAGCGGTACACGCCATCGCTGACCTGGCGCAGGCCGAACAAAGTGAAGTCGTTGCGGCTGCCTACGCAGGCGAGAAACTGGCGTTCGGCCCGGAGTATCTGATACCCAAACCGTTCGATCCGCGACTGATGATGAAGATCGCGCCAGCGGTGGCGAAAGCCGCTGCAGACAGTGGCGTCGCCTTGCGGCCCATCACCGACATGGAGGCCTACAAACAGAAGTTGCAGAGCTTTGTGCTGGCCTCGGGCACCATCATGAAGCCCATCTACGCTGCCGCCAAAATGGCCAGTCGCAAACGGGTCGTCTACGCCGAGGGCGAAGAAGAACGGGTGCTGCGGGCCTGCCAGATCGTGGTCGACGAAGGCCTCGCCCGCCCCACTCTCATTGGTCGCCCGGCCATCATCGCGCAACGCATCGAGAAATTCGGCCTGCGCCTCAAGGAGGAGCTGGACTACGACGTGGTCAATGTCGAGCAAGACCACCGCTACCGCGACTTCTGGCAGACCTACCACCAGATGACCCAGCGCAAGGGCGTCACGGTGCAACTGGCCAAAATAGAAATGCGCCGCCGACTGACTTTGATCGGCGCCATGCTGGTGCACAAAGGCGAAGTCGACGGCATGATCTGCGGCACCTGGGGCGGCACCCACAACCACCTCGAATACATCGACCAGGTCATTGGCAAACGGGTTGGTGGCTGCGCACGCACAGAGCAAGATGTGCGCGTTTACGCCTGCATGAACGGCCTGATGCTGCCCGGGCGCCAGGTGTTTCTCGTGGACACCCATGTCAATTACGATCCCACTGCAGAAGAACTGAGCGAAATCACGGTCATGGCCGCAGAAGAGATGGTGCGGTTTGGACTGCAGCCCAAAGTGGCGTTGCTGTCACATTCCAACTTCGGCTCTTCCAACCAACCCAGCGCCATCAAAATGCGCCGCACGTTGGAGCTGCTGCGGGTGCAGGCGCCCTGGCTCGAGGTGGACGGCGAAATGCACGGTGACGTGGCGCTCGACGCCGATGCACGCCGTTCTTTGCTGCCCGGGTCGCCACTCAAGGGCGATGCCAATTTGCTGGTGCTGCCCAACATCGACGCGGCAAACATCGCCTACAACCTGCTCAAAACCGCCGCCGGTGGCAACATTGCCATCGGGCCTGTGTTGCTCGGCGCCGCAAAACCTGTGCACATTCTCACGGCCAGCGCCACAGTGCGCCGTATTGTGAACATGACAGCCCTGACGGTTGCAGAGGCCAACGTGCAGAGTGAAGAGCTATAGAAATAGCAAGCGCTAACTTTTATTCCGTTTTCCGCAGTGCAGCATTGCCTACTAATTCAGCAACTGCTTGCTTTTTTTAAACGCATGGTGCACACTAGCGCCCTTGATTCACAGGGTTAACCCGCCCCGATTGAGCTCAACAAAGTTTACTTTTGTATGACCTCTTGAGGCGGGTTCATCGCATCAAGACTGGGACTTTCATGGATCTGAAACGGATCCGGACAATCAAGGGAATGGGCACCGGCCGCCGCGTTTTGACGCTGGCGACATTGGTTTTGGCTGCAGTCGGCACCTACCTGGTGCAGGACCAAACGCCAGCGACAACCCCCCTGTATTGCCCGGCTCAGCGGTTGCCTCGTTGGCGGTTGCTGGCTTACCGGCTCAGGGCAATGAAGTCTTGGTCATGATTCGGCAAGGTGGGCCTTTCCGGTACGAAAAAGATGGCACGGTGTTTGGCAACCGGGAGCGTTTGCTCCCCAGCCAGAAACGGGGTTACTACCGGGAGTACACGGTGCCCACACCAGGGTTGAGTCATCGGGGAGCGCGCCGCATCGTATGCGGCGGCCAACAGCCCAAGCGGCCCGATGCATGTTTTTATACCGACGACCACTACAGCAGCTTTCGGTTGATTGTGGAGTGAGTCGGCGGTAGAGAAGAGAGTTTGATCTTTAACTTTGACTGTAGAAAGAGACGCGGAGATGGACACGCCACTTCGTAACGTAAAACCCAATATCGTTCAGTCGATTCGCGCCCACGGCGTGAAAGACCTGCAGGCTTCGGCCGAGCAGCTGGGTCACCATTTCCTGTATGCCAACCTGGCCAAAGCCCAGAGCAAGCAGGACGTGCTGGAATTGATCGCAGCGCAATACACCTTGCCACCGCATTTCGGCAAGAATTTCGACGCGCTCTACGACTGCATGACCGATCTGGTGCACAAGTCGGGCCCGCAGACCGGCTTCATCGTCGTGCTGGAGCATATTCCTGCCCATGCCAAATTCGACAAAGAGGCGCGCGAGCAACTGCTGGATATCTTCCGCGACACGGCCGACTATTGGCACGACCGCAAGATTCCCTTCCGCTGCTTCTACTCGTTCTCCGTGGCGCGCTCGCCCAAGGGTGAAACGCAGATCGAAGTCGACAACGAAGAGCCCATGCCCACGGACAAGATCCTGGACGTGAGCCCAATGGCGTTGCGCATGAGCAGCCCGTTCAACGCAGGTTATTGGCTGAACGCTGCCTGACGATTGGGTCCGCCTCCGCGCCGCGCCTGCGGCGCGTCACCCCCTCAAAGGGGCAATGCAGGTGGACCGACCAAGCCGGATCCACGGCTTCCTCGATTTGAAAAAGCCGCTGCCATGGCAGCGGCTTTTTTGCGCCTGCGGGGTTATGGAATCAGGGCACAACGGAACCGGATGTGCGGCTCCCACAGGGGGCGTGATGCCGAAAGCGGGGGGTGTTATTTCTGTACGGCCTGAGCCAAGGACACGTATTCGTGCACGGGCACTTCTTCGGCCCGGCGCTGCAAGTCAAACTCACCAGTGAAGCCTTGTTCGTCCAGCCAGCGGCCAAGGGTGTTGCGCAGAATTTTTCGACGCTGGCTAAACGCCACCTGCACCATCTGACCGTAGCGCTGCAAATCAATTGCAGGTGGTTCGGCAAGGGGCACCATGCGCACGATGGCACTGTCCACCCGCGGAGGGGGATCAAAACTCTCTGGCGGCACAAATAGCACGTTCTCCATCGCATACCGCCATTGCAGCATCACGCTCAAACGGCTGTAATCACCCGTGGAAGGGGCCGCGACCATTCGGTCGATCACCTCTTTTTGCAGCATGAAGTGCTGATCCTGCACAACCGCCACATGATCCAGCAAATGAAACAGGATAGGCGTCGATATGTTGTATGGCAAATTGCCCACGACCCGGATTTTCCCAGGCGTCAAGCGCTCAGCCAGCGCTGAAAAATCGACTTTCAGCACATCAGATTCGACCACATCAAGCTGCGGCTGTTCACGCAAGCGAACCGCCAGATCCCGGTCAAGCTCGATCACGGTGAGTTGACCCAGGCGCTCAACCAGCGGGCGGGTCAAGGCGGCCAGGCCGGGGCCGATTTCGATCATCACATCGCCCGCCTGAGGGGCAATCTCACTCACGATGGCTTCAATCACCAGCGCATCTTTGAGAAAATGCTGACCGAATCGCTTGCGCGCGATGTGCTTCATTTCAAACCTGAGAATTTAGGCGGCAAGCCGGTCACGGGCGAGGGGGGTCACGGAATTCAACGTAGGCACGCGCACGCACATTTTGGGCCCAGATCTGCAAGGCCTCTTCAGCCTTCTGGTCGCGCAGCACATTGCGCACAGCTTCGCGTTGTTGCTCGGTCGTCATGGCAACCTGCTCGCGGTTGTCCAGGCGAATCAAATGCACGCCAAAACGGGAAACCGTCGGCTGTGACAATTCACCCGGCGACAGCCGGTCCATCACCGCTTCAAACTCCGGCACAAACTGCCCTGGCGCAACCCAGCCAAGGTCTCCGCCTTGGCTGGCTGAGCCATCCTGGCTGAATTGGCGCGCCAGCGACTCAAACGTCGCCTGCCCCTTGATCACCTTTTCCCGCATATCGGCCAGGCGCGCGATAGCCGCCTCCTGGCTCAACTGCGGACCCACCCGGAGAAGGATGTGGCTCGTGCGGGTTTTCACCACCATCAACTCGGGGGCCACGCTTTGGCGGCGGTCATCCACCTTGAGTACATGCCAACCCGCCGGGCTTCTAAATGGCTCAGACACGCCCCCCACGGGCAACCCCTTGGTGGACTGAACAAACAGGGTGGGCAACTGACTGGCCGTTCGCCAGCCAAATGATCCACCAGTCGCACCCTCCGGTGCGTCGGAAACCTCACGTGCCAGAGCGGCAAAATCTTCACCCGACCTTGCACGAGCGGCAACCGACTGGGCCTTGGCTTGAGCGCTTTGAGCCGTTTCCGCGTCGACGGACTCCGGCACTTTGATCAACACATGGCGCAGCAAGGTCTCGCCGCCTTCAGGGTTGCGCGCATTGAGCTCCTCAATGTGTCGATCGATCTCTGCATTGTTCACGCGCACGCGCTCGGTCTCACGATCGCGCACCTTTCGGAGCAACAGCTGGCTGCGCAACTCGTTGCGGAAACGGTTGAGATCCATGCCCTGCGCAACAATTCGCTGCCTGAATGCCTCCAGCCCGAGCTGGTTTTGGGCTGCCAGCGCCTGCTCGGCCTGGGCCAGTGCTGCGTCGTCCACCGACAGCCCCAACTCGGCTGCATCTTGCAGTTGCGCCCGCTCGGAAACCAGCAACTCCAGGACCCGTTGAGCCAGCTCATCGCGGGGTGGCAACGCCGTACCTTGCTGCGTCATTTGCTGTTCGATACGCAGCAGGCGCTGGCGCACCTCGTTGTTGGTGACCGGCTCAGAATTGACCAGGGCCACGATGTAATCCACCGTCCGGCCATCAACCTGCGAAGCGACGGTACCGACGTCGGTATTCAGCGAGGCGCTCAGGCGCAAGGGCTGGGCCACAGCCGAAAGGCTCAGAGCACAGCCAGCGGCCAGAAGTGGCCAGAGAATTTTGCGTACAGCAAGTGTCATGGAGTCAGGTCGTCAGTCGTACTGGGGGAAGCGGCTGGGCGGGCTCACTTCTTCCCGCAAATAGCGGTAGCGGGGGATATTGGCCTGCAAGGTCTGCAACGAACTGGCACCCAGGCGTGAAAGACCGTTGAATTCAAGCTGGAACAACACGCGCTGGTTCGCTTCGGTGGTGCTGGTCTGCAAACGCTCCATCACCACCCGGCCCAGCCAGCAACCGGCATCGTATTCGAAGCCAGCGACCAGATCCAGCACCTTGCTGTCAGGAATGCTGTAATTGATGCGACCCACGGAGTACCACTGGTTTGGACCCAGGGCACGCCCCGGCAGCGGCTCAGATGCCCCACCCCAAAGCGCTGCGAGCGGCCACTGCCAGCCCAGATCAACCTGCTCGCTCACGCCCCGCTGAATGCGGTACGCAGCGCTGATCACCCGGTAGGGGCCAGGCGTATATCGGCCCCCCAAGGTGGAACGAGCGCTCGTATTGCTCTTGGGGTTGTATTGAAAAGTCGAATCGAATGACCAAAGCGGATCCCACTGCACCCGTGCCGCAAGCAGCATGTCACTGATGCGCTCGGTCACAGCCGTTCCACCCGGCAATGTCACGTTTTGATCGGTCAGAAAGTAGCGCTGAGCCAGCCCCAGCCTCACCACCTCGGAACCTGTGCCAGGGTCAAGCAAGCGGGAGTTCAGTCCCAAGGTCACGGCTTTCATGTCAGCTATGCGGTCGTTGCCGTTGAACGCATTGGTCGAAAACATGGTGGCCAGGTTGAAATCTCGCGAACCTGAATCGTAATTGGGCAAATCCAGCTGATCGCGGTACGGCGTCCAGGTGAAAAAGGCCCTTGGCTCCAGCGTCTGCGTGTAGTCCTTGCCAAAAAACTGGGTAGGCCGTTCAAAAACCAGTCCACTATCGAGACTGACCGTGGGCACGATGCGCGACGCAGCGGTATCGTCTTCGCCATCGAGTCCAGTGGTCTGGTACTGGGTCATGTGCAGTTGCGCTGCAGGCTGGACAAACCATCCTGGCGCTTGCCAACGACGCGTCAATCCACCGACCATGAGCGTCCGGTCGCCGCCGACCTTCAAACCGGCTCCATCCACATCAACCGAACGCTGGAAGCGTGTGAAGTTGGTTTGCAGCGTCACATCCCAGTCAGGCGAACCCAAGATGGTCTGCCCCAACTGTTCGTAGTTCACGCCCAGCACTGGCAAACGGTCATAAGGTGGCGTAAAGGGCGCCTCGGCATCTTGCAAGGCCTGCCATTTATAGGCGCCGGCTCCCACCGACCAGGGCCCTCGAGTCCAGCCAAGGGTCACATCATTCGGCAGCAGACGGGAGGTCAGAGAGGTCAAAGAACGAGGGAAATCACGCCAATAGTTGTCGTCGCTGACCTGATTGAGGCGCAGATTGAGCCCCAGTCCACTGCCCCCTCCGATCGCTCCGGTCAGGTACTGCCCGTGTCCCCAGGAATAGGCCCAACGGTCGGTATCGCGCAATTTGTCGGAGGGCATATAGGCGCCCTTGAACGTACCGGTATACGAGGGCTCCAGGTAGCGAAACTCCGCGCCCAGATCGACTCCCCGCTTGCTCATGACCGTGGGCACAAGGGTCGCGTCAAAGTTCGGTGCGAGGTTCAGGTAATAAGGCGCCGAGACCTCAAACCCGCTGGTGCTGTCGATATTGATGGAAGGAGGCAGAGCACCTGACTTGCGCTTGTCCGACAACGGGAACGTGAGGTAGGGCGCCCCCAGGATGGGCACACCTTTGAATTCCAGCACACCCCCTTTGGCTGTGCCTACATCTTCTTTGGTATCCAGTTCGATGCTGGAAGCGCGAATCATCCAGTCGGGCATCCATTTGCTGCCGGGTACCCGCTCACAGGTGGAATATTCGCCGTTTTCCACGACCATGTTGTCGCGATCGATGAAATCAATGCGCGAGGCGTTGCCAGTGGCCCCGTTTTTCAGCAACTCGTATTCGGGTTGCTCGAAGTAACCTTTCGAGGTCTCCACGTTGAGTTGCAATTCAGGCCCGGTGAACCGGTCGCCATTGCGGTTGATCAACACGTTGCCAGTCGCCTTGAGATCGCTGGACTGCTGGTCGAACTCAACCTTGTCGGCTCGAATGACCAGGTCGTGGCGACGCACCTCCACTTCACCCTCGAACTCGCTGAACGTTTTACCCTTGTTCTCCATGCTCTGGCTGCGCACAAAGGTTGGCAACGCATTGTTCTCGCTGACAGGCAGGGCTTCCTGCAACCCGCCATCGGCCTTGAGACCCATCGCGCCTGCGTCGGCATTGCTCGCTGATTCCTGCGCCCAGGCCGTAGTCTGCGAAGTCACCGAACCCAACGCCAGTGCAGCCAGGGCACCGTAGACGGCAATGGACAGGCGGGTCGGCTGAGGCAGATTCGACATTCCGGGCAGAACCGGGAAGTTAGGCATGCGGGCAAGCTGCGGCAGCGGAGCCGGCTTGGGCAAACGCCTCAGCCCCCCGGACAGGCGGTGTCGGGAAGCTTTAAACGGGTATTTGGCAGGTTTCATCAAGGCGGTGTAAGGCAAAACGGCCGTCTCTGAAGGCTAGGAATTCGACCACTTGCAGCATATCAGCAGGGCCACGGACCGCGCACGACCGCCTAGCGCGCCGCCGCAGTGAATTTGTAGAATCTCAAGCAATTATCCTACGCCCACCGCCCAACGATGCGAATGGGCGCCAACCCTCTCCCTATGACCATCCCCAACACCGCCGTGAACTGGCCCGATCCGCAGCGCGAAGCCGCGTTCAACCAGTGGATGGCCCGCCAGACTGGCCCTCAAGGCCTCATCCCCGACAGCCTGCGCCCGGCCTCTGCCGACGCGAGTTTTCGCCGCTACCTGCGGCTCGACACCACCGATGGCGGTACGCGCATCATCATGGATGCACCGCCGGAGAAGGAAAACTGCAAACCCTTCGTCGAAGTCGCCCAGCTGATGAAAGACGCGGGTTTGCTGGTGCCCGACATCCTGGCCTGGGACGAGCCGCAGGGCTTCATGTTGTTGCCCGATCTGGGCCAGCAAACCTGGATGGAGCAGATTCAGCCCGAAACGCCTCAAGCCAACTTTGAGCGCTACATGCAGGCCACCGACACGCTGCTGGCCTGGCAGCTCGCCTCCAAGCCAGGCGTGCTGCCGGCCTACGACGAACCGCTGCTGCGCCGTGAACTGCAACTGTTCCCCGACTGGTATCTGCAGCAACACAAGGGCGTCACGCCCGACACAGAAGAATCCGCCACCCTGCAAAAGACCTTCGACACCATCATCCAGCGCAACCTGGCCGCGCCCAGCGTCTATGTGCACCGCGACTTCATGCCGCGCAACCTGATGATCCCGGCCCAGCCCGGCGCAACGCCGGCGCAGCAGCTTGGCGTGCTAGATTTCCAAGACGCGGTTTACGGCCCCATCACCTATGACATCGCCAGCCTGATGCGCGATGCCTTTCTCAGCTGGGAGGAAGGCTTCGTGCTGGAAGTCACCATCCGCTATTGGGAAAAAGCGCGCAAAGCCGGTCTGATGGACTTTGAAGACTGGCATGGCGACTTTGGTGCCTTCTACCGCGCCGTGGAATGGATGGGCCTGCAGCGCCACCTCAAGGTGGCCGGCATCTTCGCCCGCCTGACCCTACGCGACGGCAAACCCAAATACCTGGCCGACGCGCCGCGCTTCATCCACTACATTCGCCACGCCGCCGGTCGCTACCGGGAACTCGGCCCGTTCCTGCGTTACCTCGACAAGGTCGAAGGCCTGGAGGCCGCTTCGGGCTACGCCTTCGGCCGCGTCTGACCCGCGAACCACCACCATGCCCCGTTTCCACTGCCCTGTACCGCTCACCCTCGGCGCCGAGATCGATCTGCCCGCCACCGTCGCGCGCCACGTGCAGGTACTGCGCCTGCAACCCGGCGGCGTGATCACACTGTTCAACGGCGAAGGCGGTGAACACGGCGCCACCATCCTGCGCATGGGTCGCTCTGACGTGGCCGTGCGCATCGACACCCACCATGACGTTGAACGCGAGCCCGCCCGCGCCGTGCACCTCGCCGTCGGCATGCCGGCCAACGACCGCATGGACTGGCTGGTGGAAAAAGCCACCGAACTCGGCGTGGCCAGCATCCAGCCGCTGCACACCGCGCACAGCGTGCTGCGCCTCAACGGCGAACGCGCCACCAAAAAACAGGCCCACTGGCAGCAAGTGGCCGTGGCGGCCTGCGAGCAATGCGGCGGCAACCGGGTACCCGTGATTCACCCGGTGCGCGATCTCTCGTCGTGGCTGGCATCGTCCGGCGCAATGGCAGGGTTGCGCAGCGTGCTGTCGCTCGCTGAGGGCAGCCAGGGCATGGCCGCCTTGATCCAGCAAACGCCAGAGAGTGAAACCATCGCCTTCCTCAGCGGGCCCGAAGGCGGCTTGTCGACGCAGGAAGACACCGCCGCGCGCGCTGCGGGCTGGCTGCCGGTGACACTGGGCGTACGGGTGCTGAGGGCCGAAACCGCCGCCCTGTCGGCCCTGGTTCGCGCCTTGGGCTGAGCCTGCTCCAGCGGCCAACGGTCGCGCCCATGTGGCACTGCGGCGCCCTTGCTGATGCAGCGCCGTAAGATCATCGGAATCCTTTTTCGACCGCACACCCCATGCCCACCACCGCCGACGTCCGCATCCGCAGCACCCGCCCGCTGATCTCCCCCGCCATTCTGGAAGACGAACTGCCGCTGAGCGACGCCGCCGCGGCGAGCGTCAACGCCGCGCGCCGCGCCGTGGCCCGCGTGGTCACCGGCGAAGACGACCGCTTGCTGGCCATCGTCGGGCCTTGCTCGGTGCACGACCCGGTGGCGGCGCTGGAATACGCGCGGCGCCTGGCGCCGCTGGCGCAGCGCCTGGCGCCCGATCTGCTGGTGGTCATGCGCGTGTATTTCGAGAAGCCGCGCACGGTGGTCGGCTGGAAAGGCCTGATCAACGACCCCGCGCTGGATGGCAGCTTTCAGATCAACCGAGGCCTGCGCCTTGCGCGCCAGTTGCTGCTCGACGTGACCGAAGTCGGCCTGCCGATCGCCACCGAATTCCTCGACACGACCCTGGGCCAGTACTACGCCGATCTGGTCAGCTGGGGCGCCATCGGCGCGCGCACGGTGGAAAGCCAGATCCACCGCGAACTGGCCTCCGGTCTGTCCATGCCGGTGGGTTTCAAAAACCGCACCGATGGCGATTTGCAAGTCGCTGTGGACGCCATTCTGTCGGCGCAACATCCCCACTGCTTCCCCTCGCTCACCCACCAGGGCGCGCCTGCGGTGCTGACCACCTCCGGCAACGAACACGGCCATCTGGTGTTGCGCGGCGGCAGCCGCGTGGGGCCCAACTTTGAAGCGCCGCACATTGCCGAAGCGAAGGCTTTGTTAAAGCAAGCCGGTGCGCCCGAGGCCATCCTGGTGGACTGCAGCCACGCCAACAGCGGCAAGCGCTTTGACCGGCAGCCGGCGGTGGCCGGCAACGTGGCGCAACAAATCGCGGGCGGCGAAAAAGCCATCATTGGCGTGATGTTGGAAAGCCATCTGGTGGGCGGCACCCAGAAAGTGGAGCCCGGCAAGCCGCTGACCTACGGCCAAAGCATCACCGACGGGTGTCTGGCGTTTGACGATGTGGTGCCGGTGCTGGAAGGCCTGGCCGAGGCCGTGCGCGCAAGGCGCGGCTGAGCGCCGTGGTCAGGCTGTCTGCTCGTACATGGGCTTGTCTTCGTTGAGACGAATCCAGCCTTTGACCACGCGGTAGATGAACCACAGGAAGTTCGCGCCGAGCACGAAGAATCCCACAAAGACAAACAACAACGCCACACCCACCACGCTCCACAGCATTGCAAACCAGAAGGTGCGGATCTGCCAACGGAAATGGCTCTCGAGGAAGGTGCCAGCCACTTCGTCTTTCTTGACGTAGTTCATCACGATGGCCACCAGGCAGGTCACGCCCACCAGGATCGATGCGGCATACAGCACATAAATGATGGTGGTGACCTGCTTGTCGACGTCGGATGCGTCGGCCCGCGGGGTATTTGATTCAACGGGAAGGTTCATGGCGATGGTGGTGAATGGTTTGCAAACCTGGGCGCTTGCTGTCTGATGACTATACCCATGCACACCGTCGAAGACACGCATCCGCGCGACGGGCGTGAATCAGGTCACAGGCGCCGGATTAAACAGCACCAGGGCGTTGTGCAGCTTCCAGTGCTCGGCCCAGGTCCGTTTGCCGCTGGCCACGTCGAGCAACAACTGGAACAGCTCCTGCCCGACCTCTTCGATGGTGGCTTCCCCGCTGGCGATGCGCCCGGCGTTGATGTCCATCAGATCGTGCCAGCGGCGTGCGAGATCGTTGCGCGTGGCCACCTTGATCACCGGGCATTCGGCCAGGCCATAAGGCGTTCCCCGGCCGGTGGTGAACACATGCAGGTTCATGCCGGCGGCAAGCTGCAGCGTGCCACAGATGAAATCGCTGGCCGGCGTGGCGGCAAAGATCAGGCCCTTTTGGGTGACCTTTTCGCCCGGTGAAATGACGCCGTGGATCGGGCCCGAGCCGCTCTTGACAATGGAGCCCATGGCCTTTTCCACGATGTTGGACAAGCCGCCCTTTTTGTTGCCGGGCGTGGTGTTGGCGCTGCGGTCGACCATGCCCTTGCTCAAATAGGCGTCGTACCAGGCCATTTCGCGCACCATGGCGTTGGCCACCTCGGTTGATGCGGCGCGGGTGGTGAGCAGGTCGATGCCGTCTCGCACCTCGGTCACTTCGCTGAACATCACCGTGGCGCCGGCACGCACCAGCAGATCGGTGGCATGGCCCACGGCCGGATTGGCGGTGACGCCGGAGAACGCATCGCTGCCGCCACACTGCACGCCGACAACCAAGTCGGACGCCGGGCAGGTTTCGCGCTGGCGTGTGTTGAGGCGTTCCAGGTGCACCTTTGCCTGGGTCAGGATGCTGTCGACCATGGACATGAAACCCACGTGTTTTTCGTCCTGCAGCAACACCACGTCCTGCGCTTCACCGCGCTGGTCGGCAATCGGAATCGAACCCGGTGGCAACAGGCGCTCAGGCTGCAGCTTCTCGCAGCCCAGGCTCAGCACCATGACTTCGCCACCGAAGTTGGGGTTGCTGGCGATGTTGCGCAGGGTGCGGATGGGGATGATGGCGTCGGGTGCGTCGATAGCCACGCCGCAGCCGTAGGTGTGCTCCAGCCCGACCACGCCGTCCACGTTGGGGTACTTGGGCAGCAGCTCGCTGCGGATGCGCTCAACGGCGACATCGAGCACACCGGCCACGCATTGCACCGTGGTCGTGATCGCCAGCAAATTGCGCGTGCCCACGCTGCCGTCGGCGTTGCGGTAGCCCTGAAACGTATGGCCATGCAGCGGCGGCAATTCGGCTGGCGGGTTGGCCGCGGGCAGGCCTTCCAGTGATCGCGCTTCGGGCATCAGCAAGCGTTGCTCGTTGACCCAGCCGCCCGCGGGGATGTCCACCGCCGTGTGGCCAATGACCACGTTGTAGCGGCGCACCTCGCTGCCCTTCGGCAAGGCTTGCAACGCCACCTTGTGGCCTTGGGGAAGGCGCTCCACCAAAGTCAGACCGTCCGGACTCACAGCGCCCACGGAGGCACCACCGTCGTTGGCCACAATGGCCACGTTGTCCGCCGGGTGCATGCGGATGGTGAAAGCAGCGGCTCCTGCAGCGGTGTTCATGCGGTGATTTCGATCCAGTTGGGGTTTTGGCCCATGGGCAAACGCTGTTGCAGCGTCAGCGCTGCGGTGGTCGCATCGATGGCGTAGCGGCTCAAATGGTGCGAGACCTGGCCCACGGCAAGCAGAGTCTGGCCATCGGGCGTGATCGCAAAGCCGCGCGGTTCGGCCTCGGTACCGGTCTGGCGGAGCAGCGTCATCGCGCCGTTGCTGGCATCCAGCGCAAACGCCGTGAGGGTGCTGCTGCGGCGTTCGCTGGTGAAGAGGAACCGGCCATCGGGCGTGAGGTGCATGTCGGCCGCCCAAGGCTCGCCAGCGAAGTTGGCCGGCAGCGACGCGATGGTTTGCTGGTGTTCCAAAGTGCCAGCTTCGGGATCAAAGGTGAACCGGTCCACCGTGGCGTCCAGCTCGTTGAGCAGGTAGACCCAGCGCCCGTTCGGATGGAAACGCAGGTGGCGCGGGCCAGCGCCCGGCCGGGCCTGCCACGCGGCGGGCGTGTTGGGGGTCAGGGCGCCGGTGGCGGCGTCGAAGTGGAACTGCAGCACCTGACCGCCGCCCAGGCTGGTCGCCAACACGTGGCGGTTGGACGGCGTGGCGAAGATGCAATGGGCGTGCCGGCCCGTCGGCACTTGCTGTTGAACTTGTTCAACCTGACCATCCGCGCCGATGGGGCTCACACTCAACAGGTCGCTGGGATAGGAGGCCGCAAACAGAAAGCGGCCGGTGGCGTCGGTCGAGATGTAGGCCATGCTGCCCGGCAACGCGGCTTCGCCCCGCTTGCTCAAGGCGCCGCTGGTGCGGTCGATGCCCAAGGTGATCGCCGCCATGGGTTCGCTGCGCCGCGCCACATAGAGCCAGCGACCGCAAGGGCTTTGGGCCATGGGCATGAGGGTGCCGCCGAGCGTCAGGGTGTGCAGCGTGGTCAGTTGCCCATCGGCGGCCATGCCGAGGGTGTGGATGTCACCGCTGTCGGCGTGGGAAACAAAGATAAAGGTCGGCTTCATGGATTCGGTTGTTGTGTGGATGGAGTGGGCGGTTCATATCGACTGAGGAACGCCCTCGGCGCGCGCCGAGGCGAGCACCGCTTCGATCACGCGCATCACGCCCAGGGCAGAACGCCCGCTGACCGCTGGCGCGCAGCCTGCGCGCATGGCGTGAAGAAAATCAGTGATGACCGCGCGGTGCGCAGCATGGTCAAAGGCCATGGGGTCGGCGCCACCGCCGTTACCACCACCACCGCCCGCTTGTATCTCGGTGCCGTCGATCAGGCGCACGTTGAGCTCGCCCGATGTCAGCGTGGCGGTGCCCCGCGTGCCATTGATTTCGATGCGCTCGGGGTAGCCCGGAAACGCGGCGGTGGTGGCTTGCACAACGGCCGTGGCGCCGTTGTCGAAGTGCAGCAGCGCACTGGCCGCGTCTTCGCATTCCATGTGGTGCACAGCGCTGGTGCTGGCGCTGCCGCTCACCCGATGGGGCATACCGGTGAACGTCAGCAGCAGATCCAGCGTGTGGATGGCTTGCGTCATCAGCACACCACCGCCGTCGCGCGCCAAGGTGCCGCGGCCTGGCACGTCGTAGTAACTCTGGGGGCGCCACCAGCGCACGAAAGCCCCCGCGCTCACGATCTCGCCCAAGGCGCCCGACTGCAGCAAGCGCGCCAGCTCCAGCGCGCCTTCGCGCAAGCGGTGTTGCAACATCACCGTCAGCAACACGCCGGCCGCTTCGCAGGTTTCAACAAGTTCGCGGGCGAGGTCGAATCGGGTTTCCAGCGGCTTTTCGACCAGCACATGTTTGCCCGCGCGGGCCGCCAGGCGGGCGAAATGCAGATGGGTGTCGGGCGGCGTGAGGATGAGCACGGCATCCACGCCAGGGTCGTTGAAAACGTCGTCTGCCTGCGTGGTGGCGCGGGCCCCAGCCGGCAGCTTGGCCGCCGGCATTCGCGCCAGGTCGCGCCCGAGCACCCAGACCACTGCCGCCTCGTCCGCCAGATCGGCGAGGCTTCGAAAGTGCGGCGCCGAACCCAGGCCTGCGCCGATCACGGCAAGCTTCAGCGGGACAAGATCGGGCGTGTTCATGCGAAAGACCTGCGGGAAGGAATCAGTAGCGCACCGGCAGAAACGTCCAGTCGGCGTCGACCTTGCGCATTTCCACCTCATCATCGCGATCGGTCAGACCAAAGTCGAGGTAGGCCTGGTGCGCGCGTTGCAAAGCGTGTTGGTTCAGGGTGATGCCAAGGCCGGGTTCGCGCGAGACGCGCACGCAACCGCCTTCGATCGCCATCGGGCCACCCACGAGCAGATCGTCTGTCTGCCAAGGGTAGTGGGTGTCACAGGCGTAGGTCAGTGCAGGCGTGGCAGCCGCCAGATGGGTCATCGCAGCCAGCGAGATGCCGGCATGGCTGTTGGAGTGCATGGACAAGCCGCGTCCAAAGGTGGATGCCACGCGGCTCAGTTCAAGTGTGGCGCGCAAACCGCCCCAGAAGTGGTGGTCGGTGAGGATGATGTCTTCGCTGTGTGCGGCAACGCTGCCCGGGATGTCGTTGTACGAGGTGGTGCACATGTTGGTGGCAAAAGGCATGGCCAGTTGCTGGCGCAGTTGGGCCATGCCGTCTTGCCCGCGCACCGGGTCTTCGTAGTATTCGAGCACGCCTTCCAGGCGCTTCCCGCAACGCAAGGCGGTCTCTGGCGTCCACGCGCCATTCGGATCGATGCGCAGAGGCATGTCGGGACCGAACGCTTCGCGCAGGGCCAGGATGGTGTCGACCTCCAGATCGGGGTCCAGAATGCCGGCCTTGAGCTTGATGGATTCAAAGCCAAAAGCCTCGACCATGCCGCGCGCCTGGGCCACGATGCCGGCCGGGTCCAATGCTGCGCGCTGCCGTGCTGCGGCCCAGCCGGTGGCCGCGGGAGCGGTGCCGAAACCAAGCTCGCCGCCCGCGCCTTCGTATTTGAAAAACAGGTAGGCCGAGTAGGGCACTTGCTCGCGCACCACGCCACCGAGCAGATCGACCACGGGACGGCCCACAGCTTGACCCATCAGGTCAAAGCAGGCCACTTCGATGGCGCTGTAGACATGGTTGATGCGCGCGGTTTCCCAGGGGCGGGTGTTCTTGAACTCGCTGGTACCGCCATCGCCGAAGTGGTTGATCAGGGTCTGCTTGATCTGGTTGAGTTGAAACGGGTCGCACCCGATCAGATCGGGGATGGCATCGCGCAGCATCTGCAGCGTCACCTTCCCGCCGGGGATCTCGCCCAGGCCCACCCGACCGTCATCCGTCACGAGCTCGACGATGGTGCGCAGGGCAAACGGAGCATGCAGACCGGCCGCGTTGAGCAGGGGCGGGTCGCCGATCGCGATCGGCGTGACCCGCATTTCAATGATCTTCATTCAACGGCCTTACTTCAACGCCACCCCGGGCAACCACAAGGAGATGGCCGGCACATAGGTCACCAACGCCAGCACGAACAGCAGCGCGATGAAGAAGGGGTAGAGGGCCTTGGTCACGCGCTCGATGGGCAGCTTGGCGATCGCACTGCCCACAAAGAGCACGCCGCCCACCGGCGGTGTGATCAGGCCCATGCCGAGGTTGACCATCATGATCATGCCGAAGTGCACCGGGTCGACGCCGATGTGGGTCACCACGGGGAGCAGGATCGGCGTCATGATCAGGATCAGCGGCGCCATGTCCATCAGCGTACCCAGCGCGAGCAACAAGACGTTGATCATCAGCAGGATGACGTAGCGGTTGTCCGAAAAGGATGTCATGGCTTCGGTGATGCGCTGCGGAATCTGCATCAGCGTCATCATGTAGCCGAAGGCGGCGGCGAAGCCGATCAGGATCATCACGATGGCCAGCGTTTTGACCACGCGGTGCATCAGCTTGGGCAGCTCGCTCCACTTGTAATCGCGGTAGATGAACATGGTGACGAAGAAGGCCCAGATCACCGCAACCGCCGCCGACTCGGTGGCGGTGAAGACGCCGCTCAAAATGCCGCCGAGGATGATGAACATGGTCATCAAGCCCCACAGTGCATCGACCACAATTTTCAGTGCTTCGCGGATCGGAATGCGGCGTTCGGCCGGGAAGTTGCGTTTGCGGGCGATGACCAGGCACATGACGGCCAGCGTGGTGCCCAGCAGCAAGCCTGGCAGAACGCCTGCCAGAAACAGCGAGGCAATCGACACACCACCACCGGCCGCCAGCGAGTAGATCACCGCGTTGTGGCTGGGTGGAATCAGGATGGCCTGCACCGAGCCGCTGACGGTGACGGCCGTGGCGAAATCGCGCGGGTAGCCCCGCTTTTCCATCTCGGGAATCAGCACGGTGCCCACCGATGCCGTGTCGGCCATGGACGAACCCGAAATCGCACCAAAGAAGGTGGAGGCCAGGATGTTGACCAGTGACAAGCCACCGCGCACAAAACCCACCAGCACGCCGGCCAGCGCCACCAGCCGCCGCGACATGCCGCCTTCGGCCATGATGGCGCCGGCCAGGACAAAGAAGGGGATTGCCAGCAGCGAAAATTTGTTCACGCCCGAGGCGATGGAAATCATGATGGCGCCGATCGGGATCTCGATCCAGAGGGCGCCAATCAGCGAGGCCAGACCCATGGCGTAGGCCACGGGCATGCCCAACAACATCAGGGCGGCAAACGAGCCGAGCAGTATGAATGCGTCCATCAGGCGTTACCTCCTTCTTCGACCATGTGATCAAACGTCACGATGGGGCGCTGGCTCTGGCTGCCAAAAATCATGTGCTCCAGCACAAACAGGGCGGTGAAAAGGCCACCAATGGGAACTGGCGTGTAGGTCAGCCCCACAGGCATCCATGGCAACTGTCCGATCACCTGATTCCAGGTTTTGATGCACAGCGTGGTGCCGTAGTAGGTCATGAACAGGGCCACCGCCAGCATGGTCAGGTGCACGATCCAGACCGACGCGGCCTGCAGGCCTTTTGGCATTCGGGTGGTCAGCATCTCGACGGCTATGTGGGCACCTGCACGGTAGGCAGCAGCAGCCCCCAGAAACGTGAACAGCACCATGAGGACGATCGCAATGGGCTCTGGCCACTGCGATCCTGTGCCCAGTACATAGCGGGTAAAAATTCCCCAGGGAATGATCAGGGTCATGAGCAGGACGGAGAGACCCGACACCCAGATACAGATCCGGTAGGCAAGGTCGCAGAAGCGGTGAATGGGCTCGTTCATGGAAATTTCCTCAGTCGGGACGACCGCAGGTTTTTTGCCGCTTGAAAGCGGCGGAATGGTCAAACGAGGGCCTCCGCGAGCCCACAGGCTCGCGGAGGCAACTGTCCCGAATAGTTACTTGACTTCGCCGATGCGCTTCATCAGGTCAGGGAACTTGACGCCGTACTTGGCGCGTACCGGTTCCGTGGCATCAATGAAGGGCTTCTTGTCCACTTCAATGAAGGTCACGCCAGCGGCCTTGAGTTTGGCGGAGTACTCGGCCACGCTCTTGTCCCACAGGCCACGCTGCTCGAGTTGCGCCTCGCGCCCCAGTTTTTTCACCGTTGCCTGGTCTTCCTTGGACAGCTTGTCCCAGGTGATCTTGGACATCACGAACAGTTCGGGAATGATCAGGTGGGTGGTCTGCGAGTAGTTCTTGGCGTCGGTGGTGTAGTGGTTCGCAGTGAAGTAGCTGGGTGGGTTGTTTTCCGCGCCATCGATCACGCCGGTCTGCAGCGAGGTGTAGACCTCGCCATAGGACATGGAGATGCCGTTGCCGCCCATCGCGTTCATGGTGTCCACGAACAGTGGATTGCCCATCATGCGAATCTTCTGACCCTTCAGGTCGGCCGGCACTTTCACGGGCTTCTTGGTGTACAGGCTGCGCGCACCACCGTCCATCCAGCCCAGGGCCACCAGACCGGCAGAACTGCTGCTGACCTTGGCCAGGAGTTCATCACCGATGGGGCCGTCGATCACTTTGCGCATGTGCGGGATGTCGCGGAAGATGAAAGGCATGTTGAACACATCCACTTCCGGAACGATCGGGCCGATCACCCCCAGCGAGATGCGGTTGATCTGAATGGCGCCGAGCTGTGTCTGTTCAACGGTTTCTTTTTCCTGGCCAAGCACCGCACCAGGGAACATCTGCATCTTGTAGCGGCCGTTGGTGGCGGCTTCCAGCTTCTTGCCAAAAGACTCGACGGCCACCACCGTTGGATAACCGGCGGGGTGCGTATCGGTGGCTTTCAACACGGTCTGGGCGGCGGCAATGCCGACGACGCTGGCACATACGGCGGCCACGGTGGCCTGTATCAAAACTCGGCGGTTACTCATATCAATGTCTCCTTGCGCCGTGGCGCATTGGTTCGTAGTGGAAAAGTGAATGAAAGGGTTCTCGACCTAGCCAAAGCTTGAATGCATCTGCTACATTGATCACATACATATCATCATCGGTTGTCGTACAACTAATCTAGCAGACACCTCTCTGCGTTGACATCGGGAATACCCTCATGAATCGGGATTTGAGCAACCGCAACAAATCGCGCACCCTGTCCACCGAACTCGCCCATGTGCTGGTCGAGCGCATCCGCAGCGGCGGTTACGCGCCCGGCGAAAAGCTGCCCAAAGAAGCCGCGTTCATGGAGGAGTTTGGCGTGAGCCGCACGGTGGTGCGCGAAGCTATCTCCTACTTGCAGGCGGTCAACATGGCAGAAACCCGCCATGGCATTGGCACCTTCGTCTTGCGCGCCGAAGAAGGCACGCCGTTTCGCATCAAGCCAGAGCAGCTGGGCACGCTGCGCGACACCATCGCGCTGATGGAGCTGCGCATCGGCATCGAGACCGAGGCGGCCGCCATCGCTGCTGCGCGCCGAACGGAAGAGAACCTCGGATCGATGCGCACCGCACTCGATGCGTTCTCTGCTGCCATCGAGGCTGGGCAAGACGCTGCCAGCGCCGATTTTCAATTCCATCGCGAAATCGCCCTGGCGACCCAAAACAGCCATTTTGCGGAAGTGATGGGCTCGCTGGGCCCAGGCGTGATTCCGCGCGCGCGACTGGCCACCGATGCACCCGACCACCCCAATCGGCAGATGTACCTGAAACTGGTGCACCAGGAACACGAAAGCATTTTCAACGCCATTCGCAACCAGGATGTGGACAGCGCGCGAGCCGCCATCCGGACCCACCTCTCCAATAGCCGGGAACGGCTGCGCAAGAGCGATACCCAGGCGAACTGAGCCGACGTGAGGGCATGGAACCCGGGTTTACCCGGGTGGTTCTTTGCACCCTCAGTTGTATGATGACTGTTAACTTAAACCGTCACGCACCATGAGCGCCACCCCCACCATTACCCGCCTGAAAGTCATCCCCGTGGCGGGGCACGACAGCATGTTGCTCAACCTGAGCGGCGCCCACGGTCCCTTTTTCACCCGCAACCTGCTGATCCTCACCGACTCCGCCGGCCACACCGGGGTGGGTGAAGTGCCCGGTGGCGAAAAGATCCGCCAGACACTGGAAGATGCCAAACCCTTCATCGAAGGCCAGCCGATCGGCAACCACAACCGACTGCTCAACCACATGCGCGCGGGTTTTGCCGACCGCGACAGCGCCGGCCGTGGCAACCAGACCTTCGATCTGCGCATCACCATCCACGCCGTGACCGCCGTGGAAAGTGCGCTGCTCGATTTGCTCGGCCAGCACCTGGGCGTGCCGGTAGCGGCCATGCTGGGTGAAGGCCAGCAGCGCGAACGCGTGCAGATGCTTGGCTACCTGTTTTACATCGCCGACCGCAAAAAGACCGGCCTCGCCTACCGCGACGAGCCAGGGGCCAGCGACGACTGGCAGCGCCTGCGCCACGAAGAAGCCTTGACGCCCGAAGCGGTGGTGAAGCTGGCCGAGGCGGCGCACGCGCGGTACGGCTTTCAGGACTTCAAGCTCAAGGGCGGCGTGTTGCGCGGCGAAGAAGAGGTGGAGGCCGTGATCGCCTTGCACGAACGCTTCCCCGAAGCCCGCATCACGCTCGATCCCAATGGCGGCTGGCTGTTGAAAGACGCGGTGCGCCTGCTGCGCGATCACCGCAACACCATGGCCTACGCCGAAGACCCCTGTGGCGGCGAGGGCGTGTTCTCAGGCCGCGAAGTCATGGCCGAGTTCAAGCGCGCGACCGGCCTGCCCACGGCCACCAACATGGTTGCCACCGACTGGCGTGAAATGGCCCACAGCATCCAGCTGCAATCGGTTGACATCCCCCTGGCCGATCCGCATTTCTGGACACTGCAGGGCTCGGTTCGCGTGGCCCAGCTGTGCCAGATGTACGACCTCACCTGGGGCTCGCACTCCAACAACCATTTTGATGTGTCGCTGGCCATGTTCACCCACTGCGCCGCCGCCGCGCCGGGCAAGGTGACCGCCATCGACACCCACTGGATCTGGCAAGACGGCCAGGCACTGACGAAAGAGCCGCTGCAAATTCGGGACGGGTTTGTGGACGTGCCCAAAGCGCCGGGCCTGGGTGTGGAGCTGGACATGGGCGCGGTTGAGCGCGCCCACCAGCTCTATCTGAAGCACGGTCTGGGTGCGCGCGACGACGCGATCGCCATGCAGTACCTGATTCCTGGCTGGCAATTCAACAACAAACGGCCTGCCCTGGTGCGCTGAAGTCCGACATGTTGACCCCCACGCTTCTCACTTCGTGTGTTCGCTGCCCCCCAAGGGGGTGCGGGCCCTCCTTGGGGCGGCCCGGCGGCAGGTCCACCCTTGTCTAAATCATCGAAAGGAACCCAAAAAATGAAACTCGGATTCATCGGCCTAGGCATCATGGGCGCACCCATGGCCGGTCATTTGCTGGCCGCCGGCCACGAGCTGTTTGCCCAATCGCGCAGCGGCGTGCCGGAGCCTTTACTGGCGCAAGGCGCCAAGGCCTGCAAGACGGCCGCCGAAGTGGCCCATGCCGCCGACATCGTTTTCCTGATGGTGCCCGACACACCCCATGTGGAGGCCGCGCTGTTCGGTGACAACGGCGCCGCCAGTGGTCTGTCAAAAGGCAAAACGGTGGTGGACATGAGCTCCATCTCGCCGATTGCCACCAAACAGTTCGCCGAGCGCATCCAGGCGCTGGGTTGCGACTACATCGACGCGCCGGTGAGTGGTGGCGAAGTGGGCGCCAAAGCGGCCAGCCTGACCATCATGGTCGGCGCCACCGACGCATCTTTCGAAACAGTGAAGCCCCTGTTCGAGCTCATGGGCAAGAACATCACGCTGGTCGGTGGCGTGGGCGATGGCCAGACCTGCAAGGTGGCCAACCAGATCATCGT
The DNA here is from genome assembly GCF_001761385.1 of Hydrogenophaga crassostreae. Taxonomy (GTDB): domain Bacteria; phylum Pseudomonadota; class Gammaproteobacteria; order Burkholderiales; family Burkholderiaceae_C; genus Hydrogenophaga; species Hydrogenophaga crassostreae. The sequence continues at coordinate 4,906,475 of NZ_CP017476.1, forward strand.
GGCACTCAACATCGAAGCGGTGGGCGAAGCCCTGTTGTTTGCCGCCAGGGCCGGCGCCGACCCCGCCAAAGTGCGCCAGGCGTTGATGGGCGGATTCGCCGCCAGCCGCATTCTGGAAGTGCACGGCGAACGCATGATCAAGCGCACCTTCAACCCCGGCTTTCGCATCGAGCTGCACCAGAAGGACCTGAACCTGGCGCTGGAAGGTGCCAAAGCTTTGGGCCTGAGCCTGCCCCACACGGCCAGTGCAGCCCAACTGATGAACAGCTGCGTTGCCATCGGTGGCGCGGCCTGGGACCACTCTGGGCTGGTGCGTGCGCTGGAGATTTCGGCCAACTTCCAGATCGCGGACAACTGAGACCGGCTTTCCCGCCTACTCTCCAGTTCATGAACACCGCCCCCCGCTCCTTGCTCCGCGCCATGTTTGACGCGGCCATCGCCTCAGCCCAGCCGGCCGCCGTCGTGCCCGCCCACTTGCCCGAACCGCCCAAAGGCCGGCTGATCGTGATTGGCGCAGGCAAGGCTTCAGGCGCAATGGCCCGGGCGGTGGAAGACCACTACACAGGTGCGCTGGAAGGTCTGGTGATCACGCGCTACGGCTATGCCGTGCCCTGCAAGCGCATCGAAATCGTGGAAGCCGCACACCCGGTGCCCGACGAAGCGGGTTTGCTCGCGGCCCAGCGCATTGAAGCGCTGGTCAACGGCTTGAGCGAAGACGATCTGGTGCTGTGCCTGATTTCGGGCGGCGGCTCGGCCTTGATGCCGGCTCCGGCCCAGGGGCTGACCCTGGCCGACAAGCAGGCCATCAACGGGGCCCTGCTCAAAAGCGGCGCGTCCATCGGTGAGATGAACTGCGTGCGCCGGCATTTGTCCAAGCTCAAGGGCGGTCGCCTGGCCGCCTTGTGCCATCCGGCCCGGGTGTTGACGCTGCTGATTTCGGATGTGCCGGCCGACCACTTGCCCGACATCGCTTCCGGTCCCACCGTGGCAGATGCCAGCACCTGCGCCAACGCCGTGGCCATCGTGGCCCGCTACGGCATCAAGCTGCCCGCCGCCGCCCGCCAGTTGCTGGACAGCGGCGCGGGCGAAACGGTGAAACCGGGCGACCCACGCCTGGCACGCGCCGAGACACGCTTGATCAGCTCGCCTCAGATCGGCCTGGAAGCCGCTGCGGCGGTTGCGCGCGAAGCGGGATACAGCGTTTGCATCCTGGGCGACAGCATCGAAGGAGAGGCCCGCGAAGTGGGCCAGGTGATGGCTGGCATCACGCGCCAGGTGGCCGTGCACGGTCAGCCCCTGCCAGCCCCTTGCGTATTGCTGTCGGGCGGTGAAACCACGGTCACTGTGCGCGGCTATGGCAAAGGCGGGCGCAACGTCGAGTTCCTGCTTGCACTCGGGATGGCGCTCAAGGGCCAAGCCGGTGTTCACGCGATGGCGGGCGACACCGATGGCGTGGATGGCCTGGAAGAAATTGCCGGCGCCATGCTCGGCCCCGATACCTTGGCCCGCGCCCGTGCGCAGGGCATGAATCCGTCGCAAAGCCTGGACAACAACGATGGCCACGGTTTCTTCGGTGCGCTCGGCGACGCCGTGATCACCGGCCCCACCCTCACCAACATCAACGACTTCCGCGCTGTGCTGATCGATCGGCCTGGCGCGGCGGAACAAAACCCCTAGGAGACTCCCATGGACCTGCCGGTCAACCGCTTCAAACGCGCGATTCTCGCGAACAAAAAACAGATGGGCCTGTGGTCGCACCTGTGCAGCCACATCAGCACTGAGATTCTGGCCCATTGCGGCTTTGACTGGCTGGTGCTCGACATGGAGCACTCGCCCAACGAATTGCCTGACATCCTCTCGCAACTGCAGGCCATGACGGGCAGCAGCGCCACGCCAGTGGTGCGTGTGCCCTGGAACGACCCAGTCACCTTCAAGCGCCTGCTCGACATCGGTGTGCAGTCTTTTCTGGTGCCCTATGTGCAGACCGCCGAAGAGGCACAGAACGCCGTGGCCGCCACGCGTTACCCGCCACTCGGCATGCGCGGTTACGCCGGAGCGCCGCGCGCCAGCGGCTACGGTCGCATCAAAGACTATGCCCACCGCTGCGCCGAAGAGATGTGTGTTCTGGTGCAGATCGAAACCGTGGAAGGGCTGAAAAACCTCGAAGCCATCGCCGCCGTCGAGGGCGTGAGCGGCATCTTCATCGGGCCCGGCGATTTGTCCGCAGCGCTGGGCCACCTGGGCAACCCCAAACACCCCGATGTGCTCAAGACCATCGACGAAGCGATTGCGCGCATCCGCGCCTGCGGCAAAGCGCCCGGCATTCTCACCGGCGACGAAACGCTGGCCAGGCACTATGTGGCGCAAGGCTGCCTGTTTGTGGCCGTGGGCGCCGACCAGAACCTGCTGCGCGACAGCGCCCAGGCGCTGTCCAGCCGCTTCAAAGACTGATTGCCGAAAAAGAAAGGAACCCCCTATGCTGAAACAACCCGCCTCCCCCCTGAAAGTCGGCCGACTCCTGCTCACCGGCGCCGCCGGCAACCTGGGCAAAGAACTGCGCCCCCGCCTCAAGTCCTATTGCGACATGCTGCGCCTGAGCCACCGCAGCCCCATCGGCGAGCCCGGTCAGGGCGAAGAGATCGTGGTCGCCGCACTGGAAGACAAAGACCAGATGCAGGCCTTGCTCAAGGATGTGGACGCCGTGGTGCACATGGGCGGTGTGTCCACCGAACAGCCGTGGGACGCCATCCTCGCGGGCAACATCATGGGCGCAATCAACCTGTATGAAGCGGCCCGCCTGAATGGCACCAAGCGCATCGTCTTCGCCAGCTCCAACCATGTGACCGGCTTCTACCGGCAGGACGAAGTGGTGACGCCCAAATCAGCGCCCAGGCCCGATGGTTTTTACGGCCTGTCCAAAGCCTTTGGCGAAGACGTTGCCCAGATGTACTGGGACCGCTGGGGCATCGAAACGGTGAGCCTGCGCATTGGCTCTTCGTTCGACAAACCGGTGGACCGCCGCATGCTCGCCACCTGGATGAGCTACGACGATCTGGAGCGTCTGGTGGTCGCAGCACTCACCGCGCCCATCGTGGGCCACAGCATCATCTACGGCATGTCCGACAACCAGACCACCTGGTGGGACAACACACCTTCCAAACACATCGGCTACCGCCCGCTGGACTCCTCCGACGTTTTCCGCGCCGAAGTCGAAGCCCGTCAACCCACCATCGACCGCCACAACCCCGTTGCCCTGTACCAGGGCGGCGCATTCGTGACGGCGCGCGGATAGCGCAAAGCCCCGGCATTCACAGGAGGCGCTGTATAAACAGTGCCTTATGAATAAAAACCTCTGGCTGCTGGCCGCCGCACAAGGCCTGTTTCTCACCAACAACGTGGTCTTCATCGCGATCAACGGTTTGGTGGGGCTGTCGCTGGCACCGCTGGGCTGGATGGCGACGTTGCCGGTGATGGGCTATGTGGTGGGCGGGGCGCTCTCCACGCCGCTGGTGGCACGTTCACAAAGCGCGTTTGGCCGCAAGGGTTCATTCCAGCTGGGATTGCTGGTCGCGGTGGTGTCGGCCTTGCTGTGTTTTTGGGCGGCGTACGAAAAGAACTTCTGGATGCTGGTGGCGGCCACCGTGATTGCAGGCTACTACAGCGCCAACGGGCAGTTGTACCGCTTCGCCGCAGCTGAATTGGCCGCGCCCGAATTCCGTGAAAAAGCGGTGTCGCTGGTGCTGGCCGGGGGCCTCGTTGGCGCCGTACTGGGGCCCAATCTGGCCAACCAAACCCGCAACTTGCTGGACACTCCTTTCGCCGGTGCCTACCTCTCCCTGGCGCTGGTGGCACTGATCTCCATGGCCATCATGGCCTTCATGCGGTTTCCGCCGCTGCCGCCCAAAAAGGCGAGTGACGACCCGGGGCGGCCGTTGTCCGAAATCATCCGCCAGCCGGTATTCATGGTGGCGGCCATTGGCGCAGCTTTGGGTTACGGCGTGATGAACCTGCTGATGGCGGCCACCCCGCTGGCCATGCAGGTCTGCGGCTTTGAGTTCAGCGACGCGGCGCTGGTGCTGGAGTGGCACGTGATCGGCATGTTTGCGCCCGGCTTCTTCACCGGGCACCTGATCAAACGCTTCGGCGTGTTGCCCATCATGGGTGTGGGCGTGGTGCTCAACGCGGTGTGCATCGTCATCGCGCTTTCTGGCGTGGATCTTCACCAATTCCTGATTGCGCTGTTTTTTCTCGGCGTGGGCTGGAACTTCCTCTTCACTGGCAGCACCACGCTGTCGTTGCAAGCCTACAGGCCTGAGGAAAAAGACCGCGCACAGGCAGCAATCAACTTTTTTGTTTTTGCCACCATGGCGGTCACCTCGTTTGCCTCTGGCGCCCTAGTCACCACACAGGGGTGGGCACTGTTGAACATGGGCTCTCTGGTGCCTGTTGCCCTCACTGGCGCGGCCCTGGGGTGGCTTGCGTGGCGGCAGCGCAGCGCCCACAATGGGCAATGACCTCTGCGCGAACGCACGGGGGATCTTTGTGGGTGCGGGCTGATTAGCAGTGCGCTCCTGTCAACCACCTCACGAAAAGGAATGAATATGGGATTGTTGGACTCTTTGATTGGCGCAGCGACTGGCTCACTCACCGGCGGCAACCAGGCGCAAGCCAGCGGCGGCTCAGGCGGTATTGATCCGCAAGTGCTGATGGGCATCGTGGGCGCCTTGATGAACAGTGGCGGCGGCCTCTCCGGCATCCTCGGCAAGCTGCAACAAAGTGGCCTCGGTGACGCAGCCGCGTCCTGGGTAGGCTCTGGCGAAAACCAGGCCGTGTCGGCAGACGCACTGGGTGGCGCACTGGGCCCCGACCTGATGGGCGCCATCACCAGCCAACTGGGCGGCAACCAGGAGCAAGCGGCTGGCACCATGGCCGACTTGCTACCCGGACTGATCGACAAGCTCACACCACAAGGCCAGGTGCCTGACGACAATGGCATGGGCGCACTGGGCAGCCTGCTCGGCGGCGGCCAAGGCGGTGGTGCTGGAGACCTGATGGGCATGCTCGGCGGCATATTGGGCAAGCGCTGAACAAACCAGGCCAACCGGCCATCGCAAAAACGGAAGCCGCTGGCTTCCGTTTTTTTTCGGCTTTTGGCGCATTTACACCAAGCCGGTGCAGCCGTCAACACCGCTCAGACGCCATGCAAAACCGCTCAGCAACCTGGCCTCAACAACTACGCGACACCGCCGTCAAACACATTTAATTACACACAATTTGCACACAATTTCAGGGATCTGCTGCCTATACTCCGCCGCAAATAGGGCCGGTCCACCCATTTGATCGTCCTTCAACCCAGCCCCACCGCAAGGACGCCATGCCGCGCCAAATCCGACTCCCCTCCCGGTTTTTGATGTTGTTCGCGCTGACAGCGTCAACCCTGGTCGCCTGTGGCGGCGGTGACGAATCCAGTGCCGCCAGGCCTTTGGACCGCACGACCACCTTGTCGGCTCCCGGCGATGCGGTTGCGCCAACGCCATCGACGGTAGAGGAAAAACTTCAGGAAGCGGCCCGCCTGAACAGCCTGGAGCTTGACACAGCGAACCGGGATGCCGTTCTCAGCCCCGCTGAGTCCAACGCCTTCGCCGGAAAGAGCACGTCGCTCGCCGCCGTCCGCAAAGCGGCCAGCCGAGTCATCGTCTGGCGCTTCTACAACCAGTACACGGGTGCCCATTTTTTTACGGCCAGCGAAAGCGAGCGAGATGCCACCAGAGCCAATGCGGCCCTGCAGCACTTGCTGTATGAAGGGCCGGCGTTCGAAACCAGCAACCAGCCAGAGGCAGGCCTGAGTCCGGTGTTCAGGTTCTACAACGTTCAGACCGGCGTGCACTTCTACACCATCAGTGAACTGGAACGCGACTACATCAGCGGCAACCTCAGCCAGTTCAACTTTGAGGGCATTGCCTACTACGCCAGCAAACTGCCAGGCGAAGGATTGCAAGCCCTGCACAGATTCCTCTTCACAACACGCGGTTTCCATTTCTACACCGCCAGTGCCAGTGAGGCCGAGAACGTGCGCAACAACCTCCCTGCGTACCGGTATGAAGGCGTCGCCTACTACATTCCGGCCGGCTCCACGCTCACCCCCTCAGTCAAGGAGGCCTCGCGCCTCCTGGGTCAGGCCACGTTCGGCACCACAGACGCCGACATCCGGTCGGTTCAATCGCTGGGCTATTCCGGCTGGGTCAACGACCAGCTCAACATGCCCATTCGCAACCAGTACTACGACCTCCTGCTTCAAGCCAACGCCAACAACAATCCCCTGCCCAGCCAGACCACACTGGACAACACCATCTACGCCAGCTACATCACGGCCCCTGACCAGTTGCGCAAGCGCGTCGGCTTTGCGCTGTCACAGATCATGGTGGCCAGCGTGGACAACCTCAATCCGTACCAGGTTCGCATGTTCGGAGGGGCCGCCTACCTGGACATGCTGGAGGTCTACGCCTTTGCCAACTACCGAGAGCTGCTTGAAGCGGTTTCCCGCCATGCCGCCATGGGCCAGTTCCTGACCTATTCCAACAACTGCAAGGCGGACAGCAAAGGGCGCCTCCCCGATGAAAACTACGCGCGGGAAATCATGCAGCTGTTCTCCATCGGACTGCTGACACTCAACAGCGACGGCACCGCAAGGATGCCGCTGCAAGAGACCTACACACAGACCGACGTGTCCCAGCTCGCACGGGTGTTCACGGGTTTCCGCTGGGACCGACCCTCAGGCACCAGCAACAACGACCCCAGCTTCTGGCGAAGAGCCATGGTTGTGGATGGCAAATGCGAAGAGACCGGAGCCAAAGCATTTCTCGGCACCACCATCGCGGCAGGCAAAGGCGCCAACGAAAGCCTGGAGCTCGCCATGAACCAGCTGGCCAGCCACCCCAACGTAGGGCCGTTCATTGGCAAACAGCTGATTCAGCGCCTGGTCACCAGCAATCCCAGCCCCGCCTACGTGCAGCGCGTGTCAGCGGTGTTCGACAACAACGGCGCCGGTGTGCGTGGCGACCTGAAAGCGGTTGTTCGCGCCATCCTGCTGGACCCAGAAGCCCGCAACGCCGACAAGATCACCGACCCGCAATGGGGCAAGCTGCGCGAACCCGTGGTGAAGCTGATGAACTGGGCCCGCAGCACACGGGCCACTTCGCAAGACGGCAAATGGGCTTTTGGCGATCTGCGCAACCCATCCAATCGCCTGGGCCAGGCACCACTGCGCTCGCCTTCGGTATTCAACTTCTACCGCCCGGGATACGTGCCACCCACCACCTCCATCGCAGACGCCGGCCTGGTGGCCCCCGAGTTCCAGATCACCAATGAGGCATCCACCATCGGGTACATCAACTACATGCAGGAGGTCATCGATGGCAAACACGGTACCCGCAATACCGGGGTGATCAGCTCAGCCTATGCCGGGGAGATCTCGCTGCCGGTCGATCAGTTGATCCACCGGCTGGACATCCTGTTCACGCATGGCAACCTCAGCGCGAACACCCGGTCCAAACTGACCGCTGCCCTGGGTTCCATGAATGCATCAACAGATGCACTCAAACTCCTGCGGGTCAAAGCGGCGGTGTTGCTGATCATGGCATCACCCGAATACCAGGTTCAGAAATAACGCGATCGGGAAAGCCACGCCATGACATCAATGAACGCTTCTCGCCGTGAGTTCCTCAAACGCTCTTCGGCCCTGTCGGTCCTGGGCGTGAGTGCCCCATTTGCACTCAACCTGGCGGCCATGGGTTCGGCCGCAGCACAGACCAGTCCAACGGACTACAAAGCGCTGGTCTGTGTCTACTTTGCCGGTGGCAACGACAACTTCAATACGCTTGTTCCATCAGACGCCAACAGCTACTCTGCCTATGCCAGCCTGCGTGGCGGTCTCGCATTGCCCACCGACGGCATCCTGCCGCTGACACCCGCCGTCGCTTTGCCCGATGGACGCCAGTTCGCCCTGTCGCATTCCCTCAGTCCCTTTGAAGCCTTGTTCAACGCCAGCAAGTTGGCCGTGATGCTCAACCTGGGCACCCTGATCGAGCCCGTCACCAAAGCGGAGTACCTGGCGAAATCCAGGCGCATCCCTCCCAAGATTGGCTCCCACAATGACCAGACCTCGATCTGGCAAGCCTCCAGACCAGAGGGCGCCCGCTCGGGCTGGGGCGGCATGATGGGCGACGTCTTTGCTTCCGCCAACCAGTACCGAACGTTCACCAACGTCTCGGTCGCTGGCGCCTCGACCCTGCTGTCCGGGCAGGTTGCGCCCCAGTACCAATTGGCATCCAGCGGCCCGGTGAAACTGGCGGCACGGGTGCGCGCGCCTTTTGGCTCGTCCGCCGTGGCGGCCACGCTGGAGGACCTCATCAAGGAGCAGCGAACCAACCTGTTCGAAAAGGAACACGCCGTCATCACCAAGCGAGCGATTGACGCCGAGATGGCGTTGAGCGGCGCGCTGGCCACTGCCCCGGCCTTTGCCACCGTTTTTCCGGACAGCAGCCTGGGCAAACAATTGCAAATGGTGGCGCGCATGATCCAGGCACGCGACACACTCAGCAACAAGCGTCAGGTATTTTTTGTGCAGATTGGGGGCTTTGACCTGCACGACAATTTGCTGGGCAAACACGGGTTGCTGCAAGCGGATGTTTCCACCGCCATGGCAGCGTTCTACAACGCCACCGCTGAAATGGGGGTAGCCAACAATGTCACCAGCTTCACCGCCTCGGAGTTTGGTCGCACCATCACCAGCAATGGCGACGGCAGCGATCACGGCTGGGGCAGCTTCCACTTTGTAATGGGTGGCGCCGTGCAAGGACGGCGTTTCTACGGGTCTGCTCCCGAGATCGCCAACAACGGAGCCAACGACACCGGAAGCGGTCGCCTGATCCCCAGCATATCGGTCGACCAGTATGCCGCCACCTTGGGCAAATGGTTTGGCGTGACAGACAGCCATTTGCTCAGCACCGTGTTGCCCAACCTGGGCAACTACGATGTCAGCACACGCAATCTCGGCTTCATCTGACCCGCTTCCTGGAGCGGGCCGGCGGTGGTGGTTTCACCGCGCTGGCGCGCGCTGCCCCAGCCACTGTTTGAGCAAACCGTACGCCTGCGAAGGATCGGCTTCATTGAAGATCTCATGGAACTGTTCCTGCAGGCAATGGCTCTGCACGAAGGCTGGTGGCGCCACCGCCGCAAACGCACGGCTGCCGTCCGGACGAACCAGGTGATCCTCACCCGCATACATCAGCAAAGTGGGCACCCGCCACACAGGCGCCTCGGCCACCACGCGGGGGCCATTGCCATCGATGAATTTCGCCAGACGGGCCGAAATCCGATCATGTACCAGCGGGTCTTTCTGATAGGCGGCGACCACGTCAGGGTCGTGGGAAATCAGTTGCGCATCCAGACCATTGGAGAGTGTGAGATTGGGCGCCCAGCGATTCAGAAACGTGATGAGGCGTTTTTGCAAAGCACCTATGCCCGCGTCCAGAGCGGGGGATGACAACACCAGACTGTCCACCGGAGCGAGTTCACGCCGCACCAGCGTGGCGGCGATCAAGCCGCCCATGCTGTGGCCCAGCAGAATCAGCGGGCAGGCCCAAGGCCCCGTCAAGTGATCCCGGGTGTCTTCAATGATTTCCACCAGGTCATCGACCAGGGCATCGTCGCCTGGCAACACGCCGCGCGCGCCGCCTGAGCCTCCATGACCACGCTGATCGTAAGCGCGCACATGAAATCCCCATTCGGTCAGGTGCTGAGCCATGGTGTCGTAACGCCAGGCGTGCTCGCCCAGGCCATGCACGATCAACACCACGCCACGCGGGCGCTGACGGGAAGGCAGGGGCCAATCAAACAGCGCGATGTTGAGGCCATCTCGCATGGTGAATGGGGCCTGGGTGGTTTCGTTCATGTTGCGGGTGAAAAAGAGGGGGGCGATGGTGGAGACTCAGGGCAAACGCGCGATGACTTCGGCCACCGATGCGGTCAACCGGCGCGCATAGTCCAAATGCAGAAACTCATTGGGGCCATGGGCATTGCTCTTGGGCCCGAGCACGCCACAGACCATCATCTGGGCGTCAGGAAACCCTTTGCTGAGCAGGTTCATCAACGGAATGGTGCCGCCTTGACCAATGGTGCCGCACCCCGCACCGAAATGGGCCTGCGAAGCCGCTTGCAAGGCTTGTTCAAACCAGGGCTTGGTGGTCGGTGCACTCCAGCCGCTGGCTGAGCCTTCTGCCTCAAAAGTGACTTTGGCCTGGTAGGGCGCGTTGTCTTCGAGCAAGGCCTTGAGCGTTTGCACGGCGTTGGCGGCATCCACCAGCGGCGGCAATCGCAGGCTGAGTTTGAACGCGGTGTAGGGCCTGAGCACGTTGCCCGCGTTGCGCATCTCGGGGAATCCATCGGCGCCTGTCACCGACAGGGTGGGGCGCCAGGTGCGGTTCAGCAACGCTTCTACCGGATCGGCCGTGGTGGGCAGGGCAAAGGCGGTGGAACCACCGCAGTCGTAATGCGCCCATGGAAAGCGCTTGGTGATCTCGTCGCCCAGGATATCTGCCGTGGCCCGTGCCTGCACCAGCCGCTCGGCAGGCACTTCACAATGGAAACTGGCGGGCAGCAGGCGCCCAGTGGCGCTGTCTTCCAGACGGTCCAGCACCTGGCGCATGATGCGAAAACTCGATGGCACCAGACCCGAGGCGTCACCGGAATGCACGCCTTCGGTCAGTACCTCGACCTTCAGCACGCCGCTGGCCATGCCGCGCAAACTGGTGGTGAGCCAAAGCTGGTCGTAGTTGCCCGCTCCGCTGTCGAGGCAGATCACCAGACCCACGTCGCCAAGACGGTTGTTGCCTGGCGCTCGTAGGGCATCGACATAGGGCAATAGATCGCTTGAACCACTTTCTTCGCAGGTTTCGATCAAGCCAACGATTCGGGGATGGGCTGCGCCTTGGGCCTTCAAGGCCTGGATCGCCGCCACACTGGCGTACACCGCATAACCGTCGTCAGCGCCACCTCGGCCATACAGCTTGCCGTCGTCGATCTTCGGCGTCCATGGCCCGAGGTCGCTGCGCCAGCCCGTGAACTCGGGCTGTTTGTCCAGGTGGCCGTACATCAACACCGTCTGGCCCGATGCGGGCGCAGGCGATCCATCCCGTCCACCGCTGGCCGGCACCTCAAAAAACAGCACCGGCGTGCGCGGCATGCCGGCCGCATCGTTGAGGCGAAGGATTTCGAGCTTCAGGCCGGGCACCCGCTGCGCCTGCACCCAGTCGGCCGCGCTCTGCAATACGCGGTCGAGCAACCCATGCGCGGCCCAATCGGCGTCAAACGCTGGCGACTTGGCTGGCACTTCGATGTAGTTGATGAGCTCGGGCAGGATGCGTTCATTCCAGCTCGCGCCGACATGGGCATTGAGTGCGTCGGTGTCAAGCAAGGGAAGCGAACTGGGCAAGCGGGCGTTCATGACTGAGGTCTCCAGTGGCGGTGGCCAGCCAGGCCACCAAGAAGCTCAGTATAGGCAAGCGCAGCCCCCGATTTGTCCAAGGGTCGCGCATTTTCCAGCAAAGCCGACGGCCACTTGCGCAACCGCCAGGGCGCTGGTCTTGGGCCTACCCCATGGCTTTATTCGCCGTGCACCCCTGCTTTGCTGGTGCGGCGCAAATCGACGGCGCTGACTTCGGCAATCGAGCGGTCGCTGGCACGCAACCGAAACAGGTTCAAGGCCCCCGAAACGGTCGCGACCTGGCCGTTGAGCTCCTGCGCCGAGGCCGCCAGCTCCTCCACCATCGAGGCATTTTGTTGCGTGATCGTATCCATCTGGGCCACGGCGCTGTTGACCTGCGACAAACCCAGCTGCTGCTCCTGGCCCGCCTTGCTCACCTCTCCCAAGAGTGCACTGACCTGGCTGACCGACACCAAGACCTGCTTCATCCGCTCCTGGGCCAATTGCGTCTGTGCGCTGCCGCCAGCGACCCGCTGTGCCGATTCGGTGATGAGGTGGTTGATCTGGCGAGCGGCTTCTGCGGTGCGCTGTGACAACGCCCTGACCTCTGCCGCGACCACCGCGAACCCACGCCCCGCTTCACCTGCGCGCGCCGCCTCGACCGCCGCGTTGAGCGCCAGAATATTGGTCTGAAAGGCGACTCCTTCGATCACGCTGTTGATCTCGCCGATGCGGCGCGAAGAGTCTGTGATGGAGGACATGGCGTTCACCACACCGGTGACCGCTTCGTTGCTGTGCTGCGCAATGCTGGCCGCTTCACCGGCCACCCTGGCACCTTCCATCACCGTGCTCGAACTCTGCTTGACCGTTCCGGTGATCTGCTCCATCGATGCAGCTGTCTGCTCGAGGTTGCTGGCCTGCGCCTCCGTGCGGCTGGACAGGTCCTGGTTGCCCACGGCGATTTCAGCCACCGCATTGCCCAGGTTCACGGTCTCGGTGCTGATATCTGCAATCACCGTTCGCAAGTTGACCGACAGCTGATTCAAAGCGCGCTGAAGCTCACCTGGCAAACCTGGCAAGCCCGTGCTCACGCGGTGAACAAGATCGCCGGCAGCGAGCTGCAAGGCATCTTCCAGAATGCCCCGCAACGGTTTGATCGCCCTGCGGCGCTGTATCTCATGGCCCAGAGCAGCCATCGCCAAGCCGGCGGGTACCCACACCAGCGGTGTAAAAAGGCTGGCCAGCGCACCCACACCCATCACCGCCCCCAGGACCACCAGTCCTGGCGCACCAACGTAGCCCGTAACCCGCCGCCCAGCTGCGAACGCGCGGCCCGGCAGGTCACGGCGCACCAGTCGACCGCTCCGCAGGCAGGTCACCATCCGCCCTCGCTCAGCCTCTGCGCGCATACGGGCGTACGTGGCTTCGGCCTGGCTCACCTGCTCCTCTTTGGGCGAGGTTCGAACCGACAGGAAACCCACAATCCGACCATCGCGCCGAATCGGCGTGGCATTGGCGTCTACCCAATAGTGGTCCCCGTTCTTGCGCCGGTTTTTCACCAGGCCCTGCCATGGTTGCCCGGCGCCAATGGTGTCCCACATGTCCCGAAAGGCCTCTTGCGGCATATCGGGATGGCGCACGAGGTTGTGGGGCTGGCCCATCAACTCGGCACGCTCATAGCCGCTCACGGCAACAAACCAGGGATTGCAGTAAACGATGCGCCCCTTCAGGTCGGTCACCGAAACAAGCGACTGTTCATCGGAAAACGTGTAGCCCTGTTGGCTAACGGGAAGGTTCACTCTCATGGAATGCCTGATTGAAACGGTTGAAGCACACGACGCCGCGTGAGACCGGACTCACGCCGCGCCAGAAAAATGACCATCGCGGGGGTCACCCGGACTGCCCATCCGGAAAATCTGTACCACCTGGGTCAATCGCGCGGCCTGTTCGCGCAGGCTCTCGGCAGCCGCCGCGCTTTGCTCCACCAGCGCTGCGTTCTGCTGCGTCATCTGGTCGAGTTCGCTGACTGTGTCGTTGACCTGTCCGATACCTTGCGACTGTTCGTTCGCCGCCGTGGTGATGTCGCTGATAAAGGCAGACACTTTCTGGGCATTGGCGACAATTTCGCCAATGGTCGCACCCGCTTCGCCCACCAGACGCGAGCCCTTTGCCACCGTGTCGACACTGCTGCCAATCAGCACCTTGATTTCTTTCGCGGCGGTCGCGCTGCGCTGGGCCAGATTGCGCACCTCAGAGGCGACCACTGCGAAACCACGGCCCTGCTCGCCTGCCCGAGCGGCTTCCACCGCCGCGTTGAGCGCCAGAATGTTGGTCTGAAAAGCAATGCTGTCGATCACGCCAATGATGTCGCTGATCTGCTTGCTGCTGTGGTTGATCTGATCCATGGTGCTGACCACCTGGCCCATCACATGGCCGCCGCGGGCCGCGACATCGGCATTCGCCACCGCCATCGCGCTGGCCTGGCGAGCGGCCTCGGCGCTTTGCCGAACCATGCTGTTGATCTGCTCCAGGCTCCCGGCGGCCTGCTGCAAATTGCCTGCCGCGTTTTCGGTCCGGGTCGACAGATCCAGGTTGCCCGAAGCGATTTCCGCGCTGGCGGCACCAATACCCGCGGTGGTGCCGCGCACCTCACCCACGATGCGAACCAGCGAGCCTTGCATGTCTGACAGCGCACGGGTAAGCGCGGTGAGCTCGTCGCGACCCTGGTTGTGAATGGGTTGGGTGAGGTCACCACTGGTGATCGCGTTGGCCACAGCCTGGGCCTGGTCCAAAGGCTGGCAGATGCTCTGCATATTGGCCAGGGTGGTGGGCACGACCACCAAAACAGCCACCAGAACCGCCACGCCAAAAGCCATCATGGCCAGCTTGCCAGTGGCTTCGCTTTCCGCCCGCAACGCGCCCGCCTGGTCTTCCAGCAGGGTTTGAAATCGCCTCGCATCCCTGAGCAGCTCGGCATAGCGCTGATCGGCCTTGTCCAACACCCGGCTGGCCACCGTCGCCGACCGATAGGTACCCGCGCGTATGTTGGCCACCACCGGCTCAACCTCTTTCACATAGTCAGCCAGATGCGCCTGCATCGAGGCTAGAAGGGCTTGCTGTTCGCTGTCACGACTGGTCAGCAGGTCCTTGAGTGTCTGGCCCACCTGATCTCGCGAGCGCTCCCAGTACATGTTGGCCAGCGACAGCTGTTCAGGCGACTCATACTGAATCACCATGTCTTTCTCGAACCGGCTCATGTCGGCCAGCGCCAGTCGCAGCCCCGAAAGCGCCAAACTGTCTTGAAAGGACTCGTTGACCAGGGACTCGGAAAGTTGCGCCTGGCGGTGCATGCCCCAACCTCCGACGGCACCAACAATGGCCAACAGCAGCACGACCACGCCGATCGCGCTCAGCATGCGCTGGCGAATCGAGAAGCGCCGCATCAGGTTCTGCAAAATCATACGGTTTTCGCTTTTGAATATGGAAGCCGGGGTCACATCACACGGCGCGTCTGCGACCCGCGGGCTTGAACGCCTGAATGGCCAGGGCCAGTTGCTGTGCGTGGTCCTTGAGGCTATCGGCGGCAGCGCTGCTTTCTTGCACCAATGCGGCGTTTTGCTGCGTCATCTGGTCGAGCTGCGTGACCGCCACGTTGACCTGGCCGATCCCCTCGCTTTGCTCACCGGAAGCCGCCGTGATTTCGGCAATGATGTTGGCGACCCGTTGTGCATTGAGCACCACCTCATCAATGGTCGAGCCCGCTTCACCCACCAGACGGGAGCCAGCCTCCACACGCTCCACGCTGTTGCCAATCAGCACCTTGATTTCTTTGGCGGCCTCGGCGCTGCGTTGCGCCAGGTTGCGCACCTCGGCGGCCACCACCGCAAAACCCCTGCCTTGTTCACCTGCGCGGGCGGCTTCCACCGCAGCGTTCAACGCGAGAATGTTGGTTTGGAAAGCAATGCCATCGATCACGCCAATGATGTCGTTGATCTTCTGGCTGCTGCGGTTGATCTCTTCCATGGTCGACACGACCTGGCCCACCACCTTGCCACCACGGGCGGCCACTTCGGCGTTGGCCACGGCCATCTGGCTGGCCTGGCGCGCCGAGTCGGCGCTTTGGCGCACGGTGCTGTTGAGCTGTTCCATGCTGGATGCTGTTTGCTGCAGGTTGCTGGCCGCCTGTTCGGTGCGTTGGCTCAGATCGTTGTTGCCCGTGGCGATTTCTCGACTGGACGCCTCAATCTGAGTGGCCGAGGATTGAACCGAAGACACCACTGCCTGCATGCGCCGCAACGCCGCTTGCAAGGCCCTGGCCCCTTCGCTCACGGCTTCCTGCTCCCCCATGTCCAGTGAAATGCCGTCAGGCTGATCCACCGCTTTCACCAGACGCAGCAACTCCAGGCCTTCTCGGGCGGTGCGCGCCATGCTGACGGCCAACACCACCTCCAAAGCGGTCTGAATCACCACATAGGCTGCGTGAAGCATCACGCGCCAGAAGCTCGGCGCGGTCAGACAGTAGAAATCAAAGCCCGCCGCCTGAAGGCGGTCAAACAACACGTGGTGCACCGCAAACAGGGCCGCCGCAAACACGATGGGCCGCCAGTCGAGGTACACCAGCAGCAGGGCCAACGAAACAAACACCCCAAAGTGGTATTCGATCTCACCGTGGGCGAGCTGAATGTGCAAAGCCACCAGGGCCACCTGCGAAAACGTGAGCACCATGCGCGATGTCACGGTGCCACGCGCCACGAAAAATGCCACCAGACTCAGACCTCCAAAGGTCAGCGCGCCGGCGATCCCCATGGTCAGCTCGAAATAGAAATGCCCCAGCACCACAGCAGCCAGGGCACTCAGTCCCACAGCCGCGAGCATGACTTTGTCACCAAGTACCGCCTGCTGGTTCGTGGGGCGCTTTGAATGAGGGGCGGAATAGGTGGTCATGAATGCATCCTGAAATCAATCGGAAGGGACGCTGCATCCGTTTCTCGCAGCAAGCCTGTAACGCTGGGAACCGGCGGCCAAAAAGGCGCCGGGACATTGAATGGTTGTTGAAGGGCTACTGCACGGCGAGTTGCGTGTCCATCAGGCCCATGTCGGCCGATGACATCAGCGCCTCGATGTCCATCAGGATCAACATGCGTTCGCCGGTGCTGGCGATGCCTGTGATGAAACTGGTGTCCACCGTGGTGTTCATCTCTGGTGCGGCGTTGATCTGCTCCGGGCTGAGCGCCAACACGTCAGACACCGAGTCGACCACCGCACCCACCACCCGTCCATGCACGTTGAGCACGATCACCACCGTGAAATCGTTGTATTCGGCGGCGATGCAGTTGAGCTTGAGGCGCAGATCCACCACCGGCACGATCACGCCGCGCAGGTTCACCACGCCTTTGATAAAGCTGGGCGCATTGGCAATGCGGGTCGGCACCTCGTAGGAACGAATCTCCTGCACCCGCAGGATGTCGATCCCGTATTCTTCGGCGCCCAGGCGGAAGGTCAGAAACTCGGCTGCGCCATGTTTCTGATTGGCTGCATGCGCTCCCTGGCCAGGGTTCTGGCGACTGGACGCATTGGTGGGGTTGAGCATGTCCATACGAGAAACTCTCAAAGATTGTGTGAAGGTCCCCCTACTATCGGCCGATTGGGGGCCAGCTAAAGTCGCGAAAAGCCCGGGCCGGGCGCTGCTGCCCTTCGCTTATCCAGCAAACCCCATTGCTTTCGGAATTTGAATCAGGTCACTTCGGTCAAGAACCCGGACCGGCAGCGCTTTTCCGCCTCAACCGATCGTGCGGCATGCCCCTTGCTGGAAGTCACGTCGATACGGGATGAAAGGCCTTGGTTGTCACGAACAATCCCGCTCGCCAAGGGCAGCGGCACCGATGCGGCAGGCAGAGGCCGAGCAAGAGCGCGCAACAAACTGAAGCACAAGCGTCAGGCCCGGAGCCGGTACAAGCCAGGCAATGCTGGTCCGACCCGGCCAAGGCAGCTGGATGCATTCAGGCATTTGAGGGGCAGACGTCATCTGGATGCCCGGTACCCGTGGTCAGCGCTGAGGCGAAGGGTCTTTTCCCGCCGTATCGGTAGCGCTCCGCCTAGAAGCTTTCCCATTCGCCTTCATCGCCGCCTGTGGAGGCTTTGACCGGGGCGGTGACGGCAGGCGTGGTTGAGGCCGGTTTGGGCCGCTTGAGCGCCATCGGGGATGTCCCGTTGGTCGCCGGCTTGATGCTGCTCTTTGGCGGCGTCAACTTGGGCGCGGCCTTGTGCAACAGCGGGGCCGGGGCCATCGAAGCCATCACAACAGGGCGGGCCTGTCTGGACAGGCTGACTTGCGTGCCCGCATCCAGCCGGAACAGCTGAACCACCTGGGCCAGCTTCATGGCCTGGTCTTTCAGGCTCTCGGCGGCCGCTGCGCTCTGCTCCACCAGCGCCGCGTTCTGCTGCGTCATCTGATCGAGCTGGTTGACCGCGGTATTCACCTGAGAGATGCCACTGCTTTGTTCACCCGAGGCCGCCGTGATTTCGCCAATGATGTCGGTGACCCGCTGCACCGAGCCCACAATCTCGCTCATGGTCTGACCGGCCTCGGCCACCAGCCGTGAGCCGGCATCGACCTTGTCCACACTGGTGCCAATCAAACCCTTGATCTCTTTGGCGGCCTCGGCGCTGCGCTGCGCCAGGTTGCGCACCTCGCTGGCCACCACCGCAAAGCCCCGGCCCTGCTCACCGGCCCTGGCCGCTTCCACCGCCGCGTTCAAGGCCAGGATGTTGGTCTGGAACGCGATGCCGTCGATCACCCCGATGATGTCGCTGATCTTCTTGCTGCTGTGGTTGATCTCTTCCATGGTGGTGACCACCTGGCTCACCACCTGACCGCCACGCACCGCCACTTCCGAGGCGCTCGCCGCAAGCTGGTTGGCCTGGCGCGCCGCGTCCGCGCTCTGGGTGACGGTGCTGGTGAGCTCCTCCATGCTGGCCGCGGTTTCTTCCAGGTTGCTCGCCGCCTGTTCGGTGCGGGCCGAAAGGTCCTGGTTGCCGGCGGCGATTTCGCTGGAGGCCACATTGATGCTGTCGGTGGCGCTGCGCACCTGGGCAACGGTGTCGGTCAACGACTGACGCATGGTGTTGAGCGCAGTCAGCAGTCCGCCCATCTCGTCGGTTCGGGTGACCACGATCGCTCTGGACAAATCACCACTGGCCACGGCCTGGGCCGCCTCCAGCGCTTCGTTCACCGGTCGGGTGATCGATAGGCTGATGCGCCAGGCAAGCAAAGCGCCGAGCAGCAGCGTCAACGCGCCCAGCGAGCCCAGCAGGACCATGCCGTTGCGAGACTGGACGCTGGCTGCAGCCGCAGAGGATTCGACCAGATCGCGCTGGTAGCGAAGCAGCGTGTCCATCGCACCCACATACTGGTCCGCTGCGGGCATCAGCGCCTGGTTCAGTGTCTCGGGAGCCGACGGATCGCCGTCCGCCAGCTTCTTGAAGTAGCCCTTCCGGATATCGATATAGGCCTTGCGCCGATCGCCAATGTCGGCCAGCAGGGTTTTGCCTTGTTCAGAGATGATCGACGCCTGAAGGTACTCCTGGAGCTCGCTGATGCGCGCACTGGTCTGCGCGATCATGGGTTTGAAATGCGCCTCAACCGCCGGATTGTTGTCCGACTTGGCCAGCGCGAGCACACGGTTCACGTTCAGGCTGGTGTGACTGGACCACTCCAAAGTCGCGGCCGCCCGGTTTTCCATCTCGATGCTGGCAGCCTGCGCGCGTTCGGCCGCATCAAGGCGAACCACGGCCATGACCACCACCCCGAGAAGCAACGCCAGCACCGCACCAAAGCCCACAGCGAGCCGGTACCGGATTCGAAGGTTCATGAATTTCATATGTTCTTTCTGTGATGGACATCCGCGCGGGCCCGAGGCCCATGCGCTCGCTCAAAAACTTTCCCACTCGCCCTCGTCGGCCGTGGCCGCCATCGGTTTTTTCGCCATGACAACGTGCCCCGGATCCGTCAAAGGCCTTGCCGTCGGCACAGGCCTGGTTTCCGGGCGCTTGTTCACCAGGGTTTTCGCCGGGCTGCGCAACGCGGGCGCTGAAGCCAGCCTCGTTGGCGGCAACTGAGCGGCCAATGGCACTGCTTTCAATGCCAGTCCAGCGGACTCGTCCAGCCGGAACACCTGCACCACCTGAGCCAGCCGCAGGGCCTGATCGCGCAGGCTGGTCGCAGCCGCTGCGCTCTCTTCCACCAGTGAGGCGTTTTGCTGTGTCATCTGATCCAGCTGGTTCACCGCCGAGTTCACTTGCGCAATGCCGTCACTTTGCTCGCCAGACGCCGCCGTGATCTCGCCGATGATGTCGGACACCCGCTGCACCGAGCCCACGATCTCGGTCATGGTCTGGCCCGCATCGGCGACCAATCGGGAGCCGGCGTCGACCTTGTCCACACTGGTGCCAATCAAACCCTTGATCTCTTTGGCGGCCTCGGCGCTGCGCTGCGCCAGGTTGCGCACCTCGCTGGCCACCACCGCAAAGCCCCGGCCCTGCTCACCGGCCCTGGCCGCTTCCACCGCCGCGTTCAAGGCCAGGATGTTGGTCTGGAACGCGATGCCGTCGATCACCCCGATGATGTCGCTGATCTTCTTGCTGCTGTGGTTGATCTCTTCCATGGTGGTGACCACCTGGCTCACCACCTGACCGCCACGCACCGCCACTTCCGAGGCGCTTGCCGCAAGCTGGTTGGCCTGGCGCGCTGCGTCGGCGCTTTGGCCCAGATTGGTGGTGAGCTGCGCCATCGCCGCAGAGGTCGCCAGCAGGCTGCCCGTGGTCTTTTCCGTGCGCAAGGCGAGTGCCTGATTGCCCGAGGAGATATCGCCGCTGGCCGAGTTGATGCTGTTGGTGGCGCTGCGCACCTGGGTCACCGTGCTCAACAAGGCGTCGCGCATGCGGACCAGCGCCAGCAAAAGCTGCCCGGTCTCGTCAACGGACCGCAACTCGATCTTTTTCGACAAATCGCCGCTGGCCACCGCCTCGGCCACATCCAGCGCTTCATGAATGGAGCGCAGGATGCCACGGGCCAGCGCGGTGCTCACCGCCAGAAGCAGGACGCAGGCCAGCACGCCCACACCCGCGATCAGGGTGTGTGACAAGGCCACCACCTCGCTGTTCGTGACGCGGCTGGACGCCACATTGCCGGCGATCAACGCGCCAAGCGACTCCATCTCGCCTTCGGTTTGCTCAAAGAGTGCCTCGAACGCGGCGAGGTTTTGCGGGCTGACCTGCTTGGGGTCCGCAGCTTGACCGGCCGCTTGATCGTAGGCCTGCAAACCCGGCAGCAAGGCATCGACCGAGGCGCGAACCTCGGTGCCCAAGGGCATGGTCTGCATCTGCTCCAGCTCGGTGCGAAACAATGCCAGCTGCTCGTCGAGCACTTTCCGGGTTTCTGCAGCAATTGCCGCATCCCCACCGTCAATCACGGGTTGAAACAACGCCATGTGCTCTTCAAGGCCTTTGCGGAAACTGGCCGCGCCGGCCGCTGCCGACGCATCACCGCTTTCCGCCGCAGGCTGATAGGAGGCCAGGTGCGCCTTGAGTTGGGTCTGAACGCTCTCCACTGCGGCCGCGTTGCCGCTACCGGCCTCCGACTGGGCCGACAACACCAGATCCCGTATCGCATCGTGGATTGTCTCGACATCCTGCACCTGTTTGGACAGGTCGCCGGCTTCAATCACGGCCTGGGTTGTGCTGCTCAGTTGCGCAATGGACCACCAGCCCGTTGCGCCGGCGCACAAAACCAGGACCAGCGCCATCGCGCTGAAGGCGCGGAACTTGCCTTGAATGGTACGAAATTTGAACATGACAAGCCTTCTGAAATACGGTTGAGCGCTGGGGTCAGACGACCGGACGCTCCATAGGGGAAACGGGCAACACAACAGCCGATGGCCGTTGCTATTGCACGCCGGGCAGGGTGTCCATCAGGCCCATATCGGCGCTGGACATCAGCGCCTCGATGTCCATCAGGATCAACATCCGCTCGGCCACGCTGGCAATACCGGTGACGTAGCTGGTGTCCACCGTGGTATTCATCTCTGGTGCCGCGTTGATTTGCGCAGGGCTCAGCACCAGCACATCCGACACCGAGTCCACCACCGCACCCACCACCCTTCCGTGCACATTGAGCACGATCACCACCGTGAAATCGTTGTATTCGGCTGTTGCGCAGTTGAGTTTGAGCCGCAGATCCACCACCGGCACAATCACGCCACGCAGGTTGACCACGCCCTTGATGAAGCTGGGTACATGGGCGATGCGGGTCGGCGCTTCGTAAGAACGAATTTCCTGCACCCGCAGGATGTCGATCCCGTACTCCTCCGCGCCCAGGCGAAAAGAGAGGAATTCGGCTGCATTCACGGGAGCGGATGCCGGGGGGGCGCTGTGCTGACGGTGAGCGGAGGCGCTCGAGGTATCCATGGCTCGTAAACCTTCCAAGTCGTTGGGGTCTTGAAACTATCGACCAATTCGACGGGGTCTGAAGCTGAAAAAAGCCGGGCAATGAGCATGGAATTGCGGCGCCGTCCACGCCCGTCAACACCGGTCAGGTTTGAAACCAGTGGTCCGGGCAGCCCAAACAGCGGCCTGGGCGCGCAAGCGGCGGCTGCACCTTTTTCCCATTTTTTCTACCAACGGGGCGCTTTGCCGCGTGGCCTGGTCGACAGGGCACTCCGCTTCAGCGACCCGGTCGTATCGAGCACCAGAGGCTGGCCTGGGAAGCAATGCCATCGCATCTTGAATCGCAGGGTTCGCCGATGGGATCACCCGGTCGGGCAGGCCAGACAAGTTGACAACCTTGCCCGCGCTCGGCAATACCGGCCCAGAGATGCAACAGGAGGCCGCACGGAGCTGGCTCGAATGCCGAACGCATCAAGAATAAGCAAACTTGACGCGAATTCCCCCCGAAAAACGGGTGCGGCTTTGTCGCAGGGGTGGTCGACCGGGCGGCCTAGAGGTTGTTCGTTGTGAAACGAAACACCGCGGTGCTGGCCATGAGGTTGGGCAGGGTGCGGACCTCCCGTCCCTCATGCAAGCCGAAGCTGTCTTCAATGCGCAAACCGCAGTTACCGGCAAGGGTGATGAAGTCGGCATGGGTACCGACCCTGATGTTCGGGGTGTCGAACCATTGGTAAGGCAAGCGCTTGGTCACTGGCATGTGACCTTGCAACACAGCCAGGCGGTTGGGCCAATGCGCAAAATTGGGGAAAGCCACCACACCACTTCGGCCAACGCGTGCGGTCTCACGCAACATGGTTTCGGCGTTGCGCAAGTGTTGCAGCGTGTCTATCTGCAAGACAACATCGAACGAGCCTTCTTCAAACACCGCCAGTCCGTCCTCCAGGTTGAGCTGCAAAACGTTCACCCCCCGCTTCACACAGGCGAGCACCTTGCTGTCGTCAATTTCAACGCCGTAGCCACTGCACCTGCGGTGATGCTGCAAATAGGCCATCAAGGCTCCATCGCCACAACCCAGATCCAGCACCCTCGAACCCTTGGGCACCAACCGGGCAATGCTCTCGATCACGCTTTGTTCGCTCATGCAGCCACCTCTTGCGCCACGGTTTGTTCAAAGTAGGCACGCACCGCCTCCAGGTAGCGGGGGTCGTCGAGCAGAAAAGCGTCGTGTCCATGAGGCGCATCGATTTCTGCGTAACTCACATCGCACCGGTTTTCCAGCAAGGCTTTCACGATTTCGCGGCTGCGCGCAGGCGAAAACCGCCAGTCGGTGGTGAAGCTGATCAAAAGGAATTTCGCTTTGGCTCGCGCCAGTGCATCGCTCAGCACGCCGTCATGCTCGCGCGCGGGGTCGAAATAGTCGAGTGCGCGGGTGATCAGGAGATAGGTGTTGGCGTCGAAATACTCGCTGAATTTGTCACCCTGGTAGCGCAGGTAGCTTTCGATCTGGAATTCCACATCTTGCGTCGTGTAGCGGTATGCCAGCTCTGCGGCCTGAACCGCTTCGGTATCGTCGCGGGCCCGCAAGCTGCGACCGAATTTCGCATTCATCACATCGTCGCTGAGGTAGGTGATGTGACCAATCATGCGGGCGATCCGCAGGCCACGGCGCGGGAGGGTGCCTTCGCGCAGGTAATGGCCTTCGCAAAAATCGGGATCGGTCACGATGGCGCGGCGGGCCACTTCGTTGAATGCGATGTTCTCGGCAGTGAGGTTGGGCGCGCTGGCAATCACCACGGCGTGGCGCACGCGGTCTGGGTATTGCAGCGTCCAGCTCAAGGTTTGCATGCCGCCCAGGCTGCCGCCCATGACCGCCGCCAGCACCTGAACGTTCAACAGGTCAAGCAAACGGGCCTGCGCGTTGACCCAGTCTTCAACAGTGACCACCGGAAAGTCAGCGCCCCAAGGCTGGCCAGTGGCGGGGTTTGTGTGAGTCGGCCCGGTGGAGCCAAAACAAGAGCCCAGGTTGTTCACGGCGATCACAAAAAAGCGACTTGTGTCCAGGGGCTTGCCTGGGCCAATCATGTTGTCCCACCAGCCTTCGCTGCGGGCAACCGGATCCCCGTTGGCGTCGGCGTGCAGCCCGGCCACATGGTGCGATGCGTTCAGGGCATGGCAAACCAGCACCGCATTGCTGCGCCCGGCGTTCAACTGGCCATAGGTTTCATAAACCAGGTCATAGGCAGGCAGCACAGCGCCGCTCTTGAGGACCAGTGGTTCGGCAAAGTGCTGGGTTTGTGGCGTGACAATCACGGTGAATCACCTCATGGCAGGCTGGGTCCGAGCCACTTTTTTGTATCCAAGTGTGAACAGGCCAGGCCAAAAACAAAATCCCGGTGCCGCAAAGTGCGAGACCGGGAGTCCCCCTTTAGCGGTATTTGTAGAGCGCCCGCAATCCGGACAAATCGGCGCTGGCTCCCAGTATAAATTGAAGCGCGCGCCCGTGCCACGGGTGGACGCCAGGAGGCCGAGTGTGGCGCTTGCCGAACGCCTCCGGCCCTGTGTTGTTATTGCACACCCGAGCGCGACGGGTGCCCGCGGTGCATCCAAAAAAGTGACAGCCAGCCTCGCATTGGGCGCATAATCTGGTGGCGAGGGTCTAAAACCCTCGTTTGACGAGTGATCGGTATGTTTCGCGTGCTACAGGTTTGTTTGCTAACGGGGCTCCATCGCTAATTTTCTCAGTGTTATTAGGAGTCCCAACAATGGGCAACAAACTGTACGTGGGCAACCTGCCCTACACCGTGCGCGACGAAGACCTGCAACAGTCTTTCAGCGAATTTGGCTCTGTTACCAGCGCCAAGGTCATGATGGAACGTGACACCGGCCGCTCCAAAGGCTTCGGCTTTGTGGAAATGGGCAGCGATGCAGAAGCGCAAGCAGCCGTTGAAGGCATGAACGGCCAGTCCTTGGGTGGCCGTAGCCTCGTGGTGAACGAAGCACGTCCCATGGAAGCACGTCCTCCACGTACCGGCGGCTTCGGCGGCCCACGTGGCGGCGGCGGTGGTGGCGGCTTCGGTGGTGGCGGTGGCGGCGACGGCGGTGGTTTCCGCAGCCCCTACGGCGGCGGTGGCCGTCGTGACGGCGGCGGTGGCGGTGGCCGCGGCGGCTACTGATCCCCAAGCCTGAACGGGTTCGACCCGTTCCTGCAAGACCCCCTCGGCTTCACGCTCAGGGGGTTTTTTGTTGTTTGAAGCAATCCCGATCGACCTGTGTTTTCTCCACAATGCGGGCGAGAAGGGCGTTCAGAATTTTTCAGGGCGCAAGACGTCTACGCTGGCGAAGTACAGTGTCAGGCTGTAGTGCGGGATGTAGGTTGCCATCACATGCGCGGCGATGGCGTCGGCGACTTCTGGACTGCAGATCAGCTTCAGTTCGATACTGCGATCGGCTTCCCAGAGGGCTTCGCGGGTGCTTAAGCGGCTTCCCCCACGCACATCGTGCACGGTGTAGCCATGTGCCCCCAGCCGCTGACTGTCAGCGATCAAGCGTTTTTCCAGGGCCGATTCCGTGATCAGAACCAGCAGGGTTCGGGCAAATTTTTCCATGGATATCAAGCTCCGGACACCAGCCAGCGGGCCATTTCAAGGTACAGCGGCACGCCCAGCACGATATTGAAAGGAAAGGTCACTCCCAGCGCTGCGGTGATGGACAGTGCGGCGTTGGCCTCGGGAACGGCCATCCGCATGGCGGTGGGCGCTGCGATGTAACTGGCGCTGGCCGCCAGCGTGGCCATGATGGTCACACCACCCAGCGAGAGCCCCAGGGCCCACCCTGTCAACGCGCCGGCCATGGCCAGAAAGGGCGGGGCCACCAGTGCAAAGCCGACGATACGAACACCGTAGCGGCGCAGCTCGCCCAGCCGACCGCCAGCCACCAGCCCCAGCTCCAGCAAAAACAGCGCCAGCAAGCCCTTGAACGGCACCAGGAACACCGGCGCGATCGGCGCAGTACCGGCTTCACCCATCAGCGTGCCAATGAGCAAGCCCCCGGCAAGCAACAGCACCGATTTGCCCAGGAACACGTCGTGCGCCAATTCCCGCCAGTTGACCCCTTGAGTCTCTTCCCCGGGCCGCGAAGGGGCCCCCAATCGGGCCAGCAAGATACCCGCCACAATGCCTGGCGCCTCCATAAGGGCCACCCACAGGGCCGCATGTGATTCGGCCGGCACCCCTTGGGCCGCAAGGTAGGCGCTGGCGACCGCAAAGGTCACCACGCTCACAGAGCCATAGTGCGCAGCCATGGACGCGGCATCCACCCGCGACAGACCCATCAGACGCAATACGGGCGTAAGCACCAGCGGTATGGCAAACCCCAGGGCCATGCAGGCCAGCATCTGGGGCAGGAGGTCGAGCACCGGCTGCTTGCTGAGCTCGATACCGCCTTTCAGCCCGATGGCCAGCAAGAGGTAAATGGAAAGCGTCTCGTACAGGGGTTCTGGCAGACGAAGGTCGCTCTTGACCAGGCGCGCGAACACACCCAGGAGGAAAAAAAGAACAACAACATCAATCATGGCGGGCGCGATTGTGCCCTATTCGCCCCGATCCGGCAGGCTCAGCGGCCTTCACCCTGGCGATGCTTGCGTGCCCGGCCTGCGAGTGCGCGGTCAAACAAGCCATTCGGCAACAGCCGCAGCAACTTGGCCACCACGCCCATCTGCCAGGGAATCACGCGGTAACTGGTTTGTACCTCTATGGCTCGAAAGGCCTTCTCGGCAAACGCCTGGGCGCTGAGCAGAAACGGCATGGCATACCGGTTTTCTTGCGTCAGCGGCGTGTCCACATACCCCGGCAAAAGGGTCACCACCTTCACGCCGCTGGCGCGCAACTCACCGCGCAAGCTCTCGCAATAGGCCACCACTGCGGCCTTGCTTGCACAGTAAGCCCCATGGCCCGGCAGGCCCCTGATGGCGGCCACACTGGCCATGCCCACCAGGCTGCCGCTGCCGCGCGCTGTCATGGGTGCCACAAAAGGGTGAAAGGTGGCGGCCAGTCCGATGTTGTTGGTGGCGAAGGTTTTGGCCATCACATCGATATCGGCGCGCTCGGTGGTATCCATCCCCACGCTGATGCCCGCGTTCGCAATCACCACGTCGGGAACCCCTTGTTGGGCCAGGCAAGCTTTGCCAGCGGCAGCGATGCTGTTCACATCGGCCACATCGGCGTGGTAGACCCCGCATCGATCTTTGTCCCAGCCCTGTTCGTCTACCCAGGCCTGGAGCTCGGTGGTGCGCCTGGCCAACAGGGCCAGCCGGAATCCCGCCAGGGCATAGCGCATCGCCAGCGCCTGGCCAATCCCGCTGGAGGCGCCAGTGATGAAGGCCAAAGGTGCGGTCGGTTCCGGTCGCTGGTTCAAGGTGTTCTCGCCATCAACGCAGGTTGGAAACAAGCTTGGCGCGCACGTTGCCGGTGAGGTTCACCACCTGAGTGGTATCGCCCACGTAATCGAGCAGGTCGGCAGTGATCTGATCGTTGTCGCGAATCAGTAAAACCGGTTGGTCCGATGAGACGTGTTCGGGTTTGGTGGTGACCTTGAGGTACTCCCCATGGAACTCCATTCGGGACACCCGCTGACCAGTAGCGGTGCGGCCAGCCTGTCGAACCACAACAGCATTGCCTTTCAGCTCGAAGTCGGTTCCTGCGCCGTTGGCCACGATCTGATTGGCGGTGGCGGTGGAGAGCTGTTTGTATTGGTTGAACGCGCGCACACGGGCGTTTTCGATCTCAACGGTATCGGTGTCCGGGTAATGATGGGCTTCGGTTCCATACATTTCCGAAGTCAGCTCACCGCTGGGCGCAAACACTTTCACAGAGAAGCGGCGCATGAAATAGTCGGCCTCATGGGTGAGCGCACGTTCCGGAGCGGGTTTGGGCGGCTCGGGCGTGGCCTGCAAAAGCAGGTACGACCCCAGCGCCAACAGCACCATCAGCAACACCGGCAGGTACACCGACAGCCGGTCCCAGGCCAGGCTCCAAATCGAGCGGCTGGGCCGGACAACATCCATGGCGATCGCGGTGTTCATTGCGCCGCAAGCTCCAGCTCCAGCGCGTAGCGGCCCTGTGCGACAAGCAACAGGTCACACAGCTCACGCACGGCGCCGGCGCCTGGCAGCCGCGTCGTCACCACATGGGCCACCGCCAACACTTCGGCATGCGCCGTGCACGGCGCGCAGGCCAACGCCGCGCGTCGCAGCATGGGCAAATCAGGCCAGTCGTCGCCCATGGCCGCAGCGGCCGACCAATCCAGCCCCAGCTCGGCCAGCACCGCCTCGGCCGCCGGTCGCTTGTCTTCCGTCCCCAGGCGCAAGTGGGTCACACCCAACGCCGCCAGGCGCGCCCGCAAAGGCGCCGAATCGCGGCCACTGATCACGGCAGGCGTGATTCCAGCCCGCTGCAACAGCTTCAAACCATGGCCATCGAGCGTGTGAAACCGCTTCGTGGTTTCACCTGCCTCGGTGAAATACAAACCGCCATCGGTCAACACACCGTCCACGTCAAAAAACACCACCCGCACCGGCTGGGCCCGCAGCAACAGCTCGGGATCAAAATTCAGCACAGGGCACAACGGTGGCAATTCAGACGGCATACAAGGATGCTAACTGGGAAATACAAAACACATGAGGGACGCGGAACAAACCCGGGAGGCGGATCTGGCTCCGCCAGCCCCGCCTCCCGGGGGGTGACGCCGCAGGCCGCTCGAGGGGGGACTGGCTAAATCACCTTTGCCCTCATCAGATCATTGCTGTTGAGCGCCCCCACCAGCAAGCCCGCATCGTCAACCACCAGCAGACTGGTGATGCGGCTGGCTTCCATCAGGCCCGCAGCCTCCACAGCCAGGGCCCCTGCGCGCACAGTGCGGGGATTCTGGTGCATCACATCGCGGGCGGTCAGGGTGCGCAAGTCGCCGCCATCGCCCGACTGCTCGATCAGACGGCGCAGGTCGCCGTCGGTAAAAATTCCCAGCACCCGACCATCGTCGGCCGCAACGGCCGTCATACCCAGACCCTTGGCGCTGATTTCGCGCATCAGCGCCATCAATGCGGCCTCAGGCGCCACGCAGGGCACGTTGGCACCACTGCGCATGACGTCGCTGACATGGGTCAGAAGCTTGCGCCCCAGAGCCCCACCGGGATGCGAGCGCGCAAAGTCATCGGCCTTGAATCCCCGCGCATCGAGCAGCGCCACAGCCAGGGCATCGCCCAGGGCGAGTTGCGCGGTGGTGCTCGCCGTCGGCGCCAGATTGTGGGGGCAGGCTTCTTTGGATACCGAAGCATCCAGCACCACATCGGCATGGCGACCCAGGGTGGCGTCGGCACGCCCGGTCAGCGCCAGCAGCGGCACGCCCATGCGCTTGATCAAAGGCAGCAAGACGGTGAGCTCTTCGCTTTCACCGCTGTTGCTGATCGCCAGCACCACATCACCGGCAGTGATCATGCCGAGGTCGCCATGGCTGGCCTCGGCGGGGTGCACAAACAGGGCAGGGGTCCCTGTGGAGGCCAGGGTGGCGGCGATTTTCCGCCCCACATGCCCGCTTTTTCCCATACCCATCACCACCACCCGGCCTTGGCTTTGCAACACCAGGTGCACCGCGTGCCCAAACCGTTCATCGAGACGCCCGGCCATGGCGGTGATGGCATCGGCCTCGATGCCCAGGGTTTCCCGGGCCAGGGCCAGGGCATGCACTGGATCAAATTCGGAGGAGTTGCTCATCGTCGAATTATCGCCGTTGACCGGTCTTGCCATCACCAAGGTCCCTTAACATCAACCCCATGAACTCCTTGGACATCACCCTGCTCTACCTGCTCGCTGCTGTGCTCGGGGTCGTGGCCTGCCGGCAGTTCAAGCTCCCGCCCATGCTGGGCTATCTGGCCGTGGGTGTGGTGATCGGGCCCAACGCACTGGCGCTGGCGCAAAACTCCAGCGGGGTGCGCTACCTGGCCGAGTTCGGCGTGGTCTTCCTGATGTTTGTGATCGGCCTTGAATTCAGCCTGCCCAAGCTGCGGGCCATGAAACGCCATGTGTTCGGACTCGGGTTGGCCCAAGTGATGCTCACCGTGCTCATCACCACCGCAGCCTCGATCTTGCTGGGTCTGTTCCTGCCCACATGGTGGAGCGAGTCATGGCAGATTGCTGTGGCCATGGGCGGTGTGATGGCCATGAGCAGCACGGCAATCGTGATCAAGATGGTGGCCGAACGGCTGGAGCTGGAGTCCGACCATGGCAAACGGGTCGTGGGCATTTTGCTGTTCCAGGATCTGGCCGTGGTGCCCTTGCTGGTGCTGATACCCGCCCTGGGAGCCAAGCCTGAAGACCTGCTGTATTCGCTGGGCTTGGCCATGATCAAGGCGGTCGTGCTGCTTGGCCTGCTGCTGACCGGGGGTCAGAAGGTCATGCGCTGGTGGCTCACCATGGTCGCAAAAAAGAAGAGTGAAGAGCTGTTCATGCTCAACATTCTGCTGATCACGCTGGGTCTGGCCTGGCTCACGGAGCATGCCGGTCTATCGCTGGCCCTGGGGGCATTCGTTGCCGGGATGCTGATTTCCGAGACTGAATACAAGCACCAGGTGGAAACCGACATCCGCCCCTTCCACGACATTTTGCTGGGTCTGTTTTTCATCACCATCGGCATGATGCTCGACTGGCGTCTGGTGATCGAGCGCTGGCCCTTGGTGTTGCTGCTGCTCACGCTGTCACTGACCTTCAAACTGGCCTTGATCACCGGTCTGGCACGTGCATTCGGCGCACCAATGGGCGTGTCGCTGCGGGTCGGCCTGTACTTGGCCCAGGCCGGCGAGTTCGGCCTGGTCCTGCTGACGCTGGCCGGCCAAAACAACCTGGTGCCGCCGGCGCTGTTCAACCCCATTCTGGCCAGCATGGTGATTTCCATGCTGGCCACGCCGTTCATGATCATGTACACCAACGACATCGTGAGTCGGGTGGTGGGCAGCGACTGGCTGATGCAATCGGTGCAAATGACCACCATTGCCCGCCAGTCGATCAATGCAGACAAACACGTGATCATTTGCGGCTATGGCCGTTGTGGACAAAACCTGGCCCGGTTGCTGGAGGCCGAGAACA
The DNA here is from genome assembly GCF_001761385.1 of Hydrogenophaga crassostreae. Taxonomy (GTDB): domain Bacteria; phylum Pseudomonadota; class Gammaproteobacteria; order Burkholderiales; family Burkholderiaceae_C; genus Hydrogenophaga; species Hydrogenophaga crassostreae. The sequence goes on from NZ_CP017476.1 coordinate 4,937,534, forward strand.
TCCCCTATATGGCGCTGGATCTGGACCCCGACCGGGTGCGGCAGGCCGCCGCGGCCGGGCAATCGGTGGTGTTCGGCGATGCCGCGCGCCTCCAGGCACTGCTGGCCGCCGGCCTGCACCGCTCCAGCGCCGTGGTCATCACCTACATCGACTCGCCCAGCGCCATGAAGGTGCTGCACCATTGCCGCGAACAAGCCGCGCAGGTGCCTGTGGTCGTGCGCACCCTGGACGATCTGGATCTGGACAAGCTGCGCAATGCCGGCGCGACCGAGGTCGTGCCAGAGGTGATCGAGGCCAGCTTGATGCTTGCCACCCATGCCATGGCACTGGTTGGCGTGCCCATGCGACGGGTGATCCGCGTGGTGCAGGAGCAGCGCGACGAGCGCTACGATTTGTTGCGCGGGTATTTCCATGGCGCTGATGACGACAGCATGGAAGAAGCCGAATATGAGCGGCTGAACACGGTCACCCTGCCGATGGACGGGGGCAGCGTCGGCAAGCCTGTGAGCCACTTCGCCCTCGATACGCTGAAGGTTCGGGTGGTCAGCTTGCGCAGCGCCAATGGCAAAAACAAGGTCTTTGACGACGAAACGCTGCTCGCCGGTGGCGACACGCTGGTGTTGAGCGGCAAGGCGCAGGCGCTGGCACTGGCTGAAGACAAGCTGCTGCCCGGTTGAAGCGCAACCTTGACCCGGCACCTTCATTTTTTCACCGTATTCAAAGCCTCATCATGGACACCTCCAACTACCTCAAAGACAACATCCGCACCGTGCCCGACTGGCCGGCGCCTGGTGTGCAGTTTCGTGACATCACACCCTTGCTTCAGGATCCGCGCGTCTTTCGCGTCCTGATCGATGCCTTTGTACACCGCTACATGACGCCCGAATTGCGCCCCACCGTGGTGGCCGGGCTCGACGCGCGCGGGTTCATCATTGGTTCTGTGGTCGCCTACGAACTGGGACTGGGTTTTGTGCCAATCCGCAAAAAGGGCAAATTGCCGTTCACGACGGTAGAAGAAACCTACGAGCTGGAATACGGCAGCGCCACGGTCGAGCTGCACACCGATGCGGTAAAAGCCGGCGACCGCGTGCTGTTGATCGACGATTTGATCGCCACGGGCGGGACCATGATGGCCGGCGCACGCCTGCTGGAGAAGCTGGGGGCCACTGTGATGGAGGGAGCGGCCATCGTCGACTTGCCCGAACTCGGCGGATCGGCTCGCCTGAAGGCTTCCGGTCTGCCGCTGTTCACCTTGGTGAATTTCGCAGGCCACTGAGGCCCGTTGTCTGGAGCCCTGAAACTACAGCTTGCCGTACTGGGTTTCGCTCAAAGCCGAAAAATCGCTGTGTGATTCAGGTGGATGCTCATCACCACCCAGACCCGTATCGGCTTCCGCGGCCATGGAGTGCTTCGGAATGGCCGGCGATTGCAAGCTTGACCGAAAAGCCTTGATCTCTTCTTCGCTCATCGGTCGCGGCCGGGCGAGAGGCGCTTCGGTTGAATAAGGTGGATTGGCCGGGGAGGCACCTTTGCCTGCCTGCATGTCGCGTTGGGTTTGTGCGCTCACCGCAGCCTTGAGCGCATGCCCCCGCTGATCTTGTGGTGCTTGACGGCGCCAGTAGACCGATGGAATGCGCATGCTGTGGCGCGAGCGGGCACTGTTCTGGATCCAGCGCTCGATTTCGAGCAGGTATTCGTCGGGCATGACGTCGCCGGGCAAGGCCAGGTCAACCAGCACCAGAAAGCCATCTCCGTTGGAATCCAGCGCCAACACTTTGAATTCGTAACTCGAAGACAGGATGCCGGCACGGATCAGCGACTCGCGCACCACGGAAAACAGCTGTTCTTTGCGCAAGATGCGCCGTCCGCGCCGAGGCGAAATCAACGGCAACGTGGTTTCTCGAAAAGATCGGCGGATCTTTCCCTTGGCCTCGGCTCCGTCGCGATAGGGTTTCCTGGCTTGAAGCCAACGAATCAATGACATGTCGGAAAGTATGCCTGCGAGAGCGCAGGCTTGCACGTAAAAAAGTGCTGCAATCAGGGTCTAGACCGCAGAATAGGCATGTTTTCACGCGAGGCAACGAGGCAGCGCGGGTCTACTTTCCGATACAAAATCGTGAAAAAATCTCGCCCAGCAGGTCGTCGGCGCTGAATTCCCCCGTGATTTCACCCAGCGCGTGCTGTGCCAGACGGAGCTCTTCTGCCAGCAGGTCAAGGTGCTCGGCTTGGGCCTTCAGCAGATCCTTGGCCGAACCCAGGTGCGTCTGAACCCTTGCCAGTGCCTGCATGTGCCGCTCCCGGGCCATGAACACGCCATCGCCCGAAGGTTGCCAGCCTGCCAGTTCCAGCAACCGCTTTCGAAGCGCTTCAAGACCCTCGCCGCTTTTGGCTGAGAGCACGAGATCACCGGGTTCACGCTGATCGGCCAGCGCCGCCCAGGTCTCTGGTGAACACCGGTCCCACTTGTTCCAGATCGACAGAATGCTCAAACCCGCAGGCAGCGCTGCTGCAATGGCCGCATCGCCTTGCTGGTAGTCGGTCTGAGCGCTGCGGGTAAGGTCACGCAAGAACAACACCGCATCGGCCTTTTCGATCTGGCCCCAGGCGCGCTCGATGCCGATTTTCTCCACCTCGTCCACATCGGGGCTTTCGCGAAGACCCGCGGTATCGATCACGTGCAGCGGCACGCCTTCGATCTGAATGGTCTGCTGCACCACGTCGCGCGTGGTGCCTGCAATAGGCGTGACGATGGCCAGTTCAGCCCCAGCCAACGCATTGAGCAACGAACTCTTGCCGGCATTCGGCTGCCCGGCAATCACCACCCGCAAGCCATCTCGCAGCAGGGCACCCTGTTTGGCCTCGCCCTGAACGGCCGTCAGCGCGGCGTGCAGGCGGTCCAGCTGGCCCTCGGCATCGGCTTTTTTCAGGAAATCGATCTCCTCTTCAGGGAAGTCCAGAGTGGCTTCCACCAACATGCGCAGGTTGACCAGCGCATCGCGCAATCCGTGGATGCGCTGGGAAAATGCGCCGGCAAGCGAGCGGCTGGCGCTGCGGGCAGCGGCCTCGGTACTCGCATCGATCAAATCGGCCACAGCCTCGGCCTGGGCCAGGTCGAGCTTGTCGTTGAGAAACGCACGCTCCGTGAACTCACCCGCCCGCGCCGGGCGCAAGCCTGCGAAGCCGGTGCCTTGCGCCACCGCCAGACAGCGTGCCATCAACAACTGCATCACCACCGGCCCGCCATGGCCCTGCAACTCCAGCACATCCTCGCCGGTGTAGGAATGCGGCCCTGGAAACCACAAGGCCAGTCCGTGGTCAATGGGCTGGCCCTGGCCATCGAAAAACGGCAAATACGTCGCCTCGCGCGCTTTGAGCACCTTGCCCAGCAACGCTTGAACAAAAGGCCCCAGTCCCTTGCCCGATACGCGCACGATGCCCACAGCCCCCCGGCCTGATGCGGTGGCGATGGCGACGATGGGATCGTGAAATTGAGACAGCATGGCGAGATTTTGCGGCAAGCGCGGTTCAAAAACGCGAAGGGCCTGCAAAAGCAGGCCCAGGCGGGTGTGATGTCTTATCCCAGGATGCCGCGGGACCGGCTCCGCCGGACCGCCAGCATCGCCCCCTTGGGGGGTGACGGCGGAGCCGGCGCAGAGGGGGGGTTACTTCACCTGCGGCTTGGACTTGAACAATTCAAAAGGCAGCGTGAACTTCAACGGTACGCCCATGCGCTTGTTGATGAAGGACTGCTGCAAGATCGTCAAGATGTTGTTGGTGATCCAGTACAGCACCAGGCCAGAAGGGAAGAAGAAGAACATCACCGAGAACATCAGCGGCATCAACCACATCAGTTTGGCCTGCATCGGATCAGGCGGCAACGGGTTGAGCGCGGTCTGGATCATGGTCGTCACGGCCATGATCAAAGGCATGATGTAGAAGGGATCTGGCTGGGCCAGGTCGTTGATCCAGAGGATCCAGGGCGCATTGCGCATTTCCACACTGGAAAGCAGCACCCAATACAGTGCAATGAACACCGGAATCTGGATCATGATGGGCAAACAGCCACCGAGCGGATTGACCTTCTCCTCGCGGTAGATCTTCATCATCTCCTGCTGCATTTGCTGCGGATTGCTCTTCAAGCGCTCGCGCATTTCGGTGATGCGTGGGTTGATGGCCTTCATCTTGGCCATGCTCTTGTAGGCCTTGGCATTCAACCAATAGAAAGCGGCCTTGATGGTCAACACGAGCAACACGATGGACCAGCCCCAGTTGCCGACGAAGCCGTGGATTTTCTCCAGCAACCAATAGAGTGGCTTGGCCAAAATGGTGAGCCAGCCGTAGTCTTTCACCAGCTCCAGGCCCGGCGTCACAACTTCGAGCACTTTCTCTTCCTGCGGACCCACGAACAAACGCGAATCCAGGGTCTTGCTCTGGCCAGGGGCTATGTCGCCCAATGCGGTGATGGCACCTGCCGCATATAAGTTGTTGTCGATCTTGCGGGCAAAGTTGTCACGCGCGACACCTTCACCCAGCACCCAGGCCGATGCAAAGTAGTGCTGCACCATCGATACATAGCCATCATTGGCCGTCTTGATGAAGTCGGCCTTGCCTTTGTCGATATCGGTGAACGCGACCTTTTGGTATTTTTGCTCTTCGGTGTAAATCGCCGGACCCGTGAAGGTGGAATAGAACGGCGTTGAGTTGGCGCTTTGCACGTTGTCTCGCACCAGCTGCACATACAACTGGGGCTTTGCAACCTCGGCGCCGTTGTTGACCACCGCATGCTGCACGCCGATCGCATAGGTACCACGCTTGATTGTGTAGGTTTTCACCAGCTTTACGCCACCAACCTCGGCTGATTCAAACTTGATTTGCAACTCGTCCTGGCCATCAGCCAGCGTTGTGCCGCTGCTCACCAGGCTCATGGGGGTTTTGTGGTTTGGAAACTCACCACCAATCAGCCCTGACTGGGCGATATAGGTGTGGGTGCCGTCCTGCGTCAACAGGTTCAGCGGAAACTGGCCCATTTCCTTTCGGGTGTGACCATCCGCTGCATGCTGCAGCAGCTGCGCGCCCACCAGCGAGCCACCTTCGCTATTGAAGGTCAGCTTGTACACATCGGTCGTGACTTCGGTCAGAACCGCCTGGGCAGAAGGCGCACTGGCACCAGTGGGGGCCTGGCCAAGGGCCGTGTTGGCACTGACGCCAGCCGAAGGCAGGCTCGCATCAATGGGCGACCCGGCCGGATTGCTCTCGGCCGTGGGTGCGGCAACAACAGCCGACGGGAAGAAGGTGGCTTTGTTGCCATTGTGGACCTGCCACTTGTCCCAGAGCAGGACCATCGAGAAACCAAATACCACCCAGAGGATGGATCGACGGATGTCATTCATGACGGGTTCTTCTTTTCTGAGATTGGAGAAAGCAGACGGGTAAACAGCGCTGGCGGGGCTTCTGGCACCGGATCGCACCCACCATCACACCAAGGATGACAGCGCCCGATGCGGCGCAACATCAGATAGGTACCAGCCAGGGCGCCATGGCGTTCCAGGGCATCCAAAGCGTAGCGAGAGCAGGTTGGCTCATAGCGGCAATTGCTGCCAAGCGCCGGACTGATCAACAAGCGATACGCCTTGACCAGGCCCATCAGCCCGAGGCGCGGCCATTCACTCAACACAAGGCACCACCGAAGTCACGGGGGCCGCCACACGGCCCAACAAAGCTTGCAGTTCGGCGCGCACGGCCCGTTTGAGCGGCTCCGATGTGGCGCTTACAAATTGCTTGCGGCTGAATTCGCTGCGCAGGCGAACCACCCAGGCCGACTGGGGCAATCCGGCAGGCAAGAGTCGAGCGGTTTCATAAATTTGACGCCGAATGGCATTGCGCGTCACGGCCCGGCGTGCCCACCGCTTGGGCAGCACAACACCCAGCCAGGCATCTGCCACGGGAAACAAGGGACGAGCAGCGTCAGGCACTTCGAGTGCAACGCAGTGCAACGCAAAGTGAGGGGTCTTGGCCACGGGACGATCCGCCATGGCGGCCTGAAACTGTGACCGGCTTCGAATGCGCTGCACAGGTAACTCGCTCACTGCCCAGTGGCAACGAGAAAAAGCCCGCGCGGCCGAGACCGGCAAACAACCACGTGACCTGGACTCAGACGGCCAGGCGCTTGCGGCCTTTGGCGCGACGAGCGTTGATCACGGCACGGCCGCCACGGGTCTTCATGCGAACGAGAAAGCCGTGGGTGCGGGCGCGTTTGATCTTGGAGGGCTGGTAAGTGCGTTTCATGATGCTCAGTATGAATTCGGGGAAACCTGCGATTATCGCAAAGTTTCGCCTGCTTCAGCAAGCAGTATGTAAAACGCGCTGACTTCAGTCCCGGAGCGACGCGCTACCGCATGCCTTTGCACAGCCCTTTTCTGCTTGTGGATAAGTCGCCAGTCGCACTACAATCCACCCTTCGCCCTCCGTCAATTGTCCACAACTGTAAAGCGCTCCGTAATCGAATGACCGAGGGCAACCAACCCATCTCAACTGCCGCCGCAACGCCATCAAATGCCTCCGATTTGTGGACGGCCTGCGTGGAGCGTCTGGCGCAGGAA